>NZ_JAYFEQ010000466.1:0-34185 GCF_055795085.1 Phormidium sp. CCY1219
TGGTTATCCCGAGTTTAAAAACGAGATTATGGCTTCATTTTGGCCTCCGAGAAATAGGGTGGTCATTGGTCATTGGTCATTGGTTCGGGGGTGGGGGGCTGCGGTTATTGGTCATTGGTCATTGGTCACTGGTCATTGGTCACTGGTCACTGGTCATTGGTCATTGGTCACTGGTCATTGGTCATTGGTCACTGGTCATTGGTCACTGGTACTCCCTCAAAGGACAAAGGACAAAGGACAAAGGACAAAGGACAAATGACAAATGACAAAGGACAAATGACAAATGACCTTCGATTGAGCTGCATGACAGTTGGCGAGTTTTTCACTCACTCGATTCCGGGATGGTTCGTAAAATAAATGAGCGGCGGTTTCGATTTTTTGCATTTCCGCTTGCCACTGCTGCAACTTGAAGTTGCGTTCTTTCTCTTCGCTAGCGGAAGGAGTTGGCAGGCCGGTTTCGCGGCTGTATTTGCCGTGGTCGGGGTGTAATCCTTTAAAATACTTCGTCCCTTCATTGGGATAAATTCCTCTTTCCCTGAGCAGTTGTTCGCAGTAGCCTTGCCAGAGATAAATGAAGACGCGGGAAGCAAAATCCGGATGCGCTCAAAGCGATCGCTATAATTCGCCCAAAAATCCCGGCGACGTTGTAGCTGATTCGACTCCCAATCGCGAAGATTCAACTGCTTTAACAACAGCTTGACTAATTTCTGGGAATCCCCATAATTCAGCGCTCCAATCCAATTTTTTAAAGCTTCTTTGGCGGGGGTCGAGAGTTCGCTCCAGCGAGACTCGGGAGTGGTGATGCCATAGTGGTTTTGCAACCACTTTACAAGGTCTGGGAACCGCTCGCCTAATTCTTTCCGCAGGTTGAGAAGCAGATATTCCACCCCATCCAAATGCTGTTTTGCTGACATTTCATTCAAGCATTGAATCAGCAGGTTAGCCCAATCCGGATCCGGCTTGGCTTGCTTGGCAAATTTCCTGACCATCGCTGGAAATACTTCGGCGATCGCCTCAATCTCTTGGGGGAGTTCCGCCGCTTTCAGCAAGTCTTTCGGGGTGAGTAAATGTTCAAAACTGAGACAAGCAATCTTCTGCGCCGCTTTCGGTTTTTTGAGTGCCAAGAGAATATCCACGGTTACGCGATCGCCGGTGTTAAACTGCGAGGCAAACTGCGCGAAGCAATCCGCCAAAGAGGTGGGCAAGATTTTCCCACCGAGGCTGTTCTGGGTTTCTGGAATATCGCGATCGCCCCTGGATTCGCAATTGTCTCCAACGTTCTCCCTTGGCGGTAACGATCCATTTTCCGCCTTCACCGCAGCGGTTTTATCCCGGTTATAATGCAACGCCAAACGCCAAAATAATCGCCGTTTAATCACCTGGTCAGACAGGGCAAATTGCCAAATCCCTCGGGAGGTTTCTTTCTGGCGATCGCGACTTTGCCCCCGGTCCCATTTCCCTTTCGCATAGAAGCAGTAAACCCACTCCAAAATCGTTACCCGTTCGCCTTTCCCCGTCTCAATATCCGCCAGAATCTCATCGAGACTGCGCGACGGTGTTGCCTGATTTCTGGGCACCTCTGGGGGTAATTTTGGCGGCGGCATTCCCTCACTTTCTCCGCTTGCCGATTTCGGATACAGTTGGGGAAGCGGTGGCAGTTGTAATTTTCTAAACTGAACGTTCATGCTTACTCCTCCGGCAAAGATGATTCAAATTCAAACAATTTTCCCCAATCTTGCGGCCTTAATTGGAACCGAAATACCACCTTTCGGTCTCTGGGCGAATCCACTTGTTGATTGGCATCCAATTCCCCACGACCGGCTGCCAATACTTTTTGTTTAAAATCCGCTTGGGTGGGAAACTGCAGAGAAGAAATATACTCCGACACCGACAAAGCCCGTTGCAAGCTCAGATCCATATTTTCTCTTTCGGTGCCAAAGGAACTGGTGTGACCTTCCACAATCACCCGGGTAATCATTCGGTCAAATTCATCATTGGAGAAAATCACTTTGCTGTAAACGGGAATGAAGCTCCGCAGAAACTGTTTGCCGGCTGGCTTGAGTTCGGCACTACCTTCATCGAACAAAATCGCATCGGGAATGCTCACATCTCCGGTTTTTTGGTCTACTTGCAAGTTTTCTCCCCCGGGAACTTCTTGGCGCAGGGTATTGAGGATGACCAGGGGAAGTTTATCGAAGGCTTCTTGGTACTGCTTGAGCTGCACCATCACGGTGATGAATAGCAGGGCAAAAAACATCAGCAGTCCTGACATTAAATCCCCAATGGAAAGCCAAATACCGGCGTCGTGCTCCTCTAATACTTCATCCGCCAATTCAAAGTCGGAAAAATCGCTCATTAGCTTTGGCTCCCATTTCCATTCTTCAGTTCTTTGGCTGAGGCTACTGAGGCTACTAAGTAATGGGATACATCCATCACGCCATGAAGGTTCTGGTTAATTTGCTGGCATACTGCAGCGGATGCCCTATCCCGCTCTTCGAGACCTTTTGTGTAGATTTCATGGGCTTCTTGCAAATATTTCATAAGCTGCTCGTTGCCATTTTTCAGGGCTTCGTCAAATTGCTTCGCCATGTTTTGATAAGCGCTGTCAATCTGCTGCGCTTCGCTGCCAATTTTGCGAATAATTTCTTGCAACTGTTGCAGGCGTTCCCCGGAGGTTAACCCGGTTTTGTTTGCTAAGTTGTAAACTGTCTTAGCTGTGTCCTTAATCGAAGCCATAGCTTCTGTAATCGCCGTCCTCATTTCCCAAGCATCTTCTAGGAAGACCTGCTTCAGTGCGGCAATGACTTGTTCCAATTCCTCTCGTTGGGCGCGGAGAGTTTCTTCTAGCAGATTTTTTTGCGATTCAAAGAATTTATTAAGGGATTCCTGGTATTCGATGCGGAATTTTTCTAACTCTTCCTGGACGGTTGCGCGAGTGTTTTGCAGCATCTTATCTACATGGGTTAAAGTATCCAGCAAGTTGTTTTTGGCTTGGTTCATCAGTGCAGATGCTTCTTTGCCCACGGTTCGCAGGGTATCGGTTTGTTCCTTAAAGGCTTTTTGGGCATCTTCGAGAACTGTTTTGGTGCGCGCTTCCACTCCTTCGAGCATTTCTTGTTGTTTTTCTGCCTGTTTATCCAGGGATTGCTCGAGTTCTTGGCGGATGCCTCGGAAGCTTTCTGCTGTTTGCTTGGCACTCTGGTCAAAGGCTTCGCGCTGGGCTTTCATGCCTTCGATACTTTCGGCAACGGCTTGTTTGATTTTTTCGGAAACTGTGAGGAGCACACCTTGCGTATCCTGGCTGAATTGGTGGAGAATTCCTTGTAAATCCAGTGCAAATTGTTTCAGGTCTGTGAGGGTTTGGGTTTGGAATTCCTGAATGGTTTTGACGGCTTCGGCCAATTGTTTGGTAATGTCTCCCAAGGCAGTTTTCAGCTCTTTAACTGCCTGGGATGCTTCTTTGGTGAGTCGGGCACTTTCATCGAGGCGTCGGACAACTGGTTCGATTAATTCGTCGCGCAGTCGCGTTACCAGATAGTCTACGGTTTGACCTTGCTGTTGTTGCAATTCGCGAATTTGGGATAATTCGGCTTGCATAGAGTTGAGTGCGGGAGTCAGTTGGGCGCTGGTTTCGCGAGCGATCGCCTCGGGAGTGAGCTGATTCAAATGAACCAGCATTGGATTGAGTTCTTCATGGAGGGCCGATCGCATGGATGTAGCAACGGCTTGTCCAATCGCGTCAGCACTGAGGCTACTCTGTGCCCCGGCGGTCCGAGGTGCCATGTCCAACAGAACGGGTGCGATGTCGGCGAGAATGCGTCCCGGGGTGAGCAGAAAGGCCATTTTGCTCAATTTTTGGCGCAAACTGTCCCGTCGCCATTGTCGCAGGCGTTCTCCAGCGGCGAGGAATAACATAAACACACTGGCACTCCCCAATCCCCACAAGGAAGTTGAGAAGGCGAACTTCATCCCGGAGAGCAATTCGGTACTGGTTTGCAACAAGGTATCGGTTTCTTGGATGGCGTCGAGATTGACTCCTTGCAACCCGAAGTAAATGCCGGTGAAGGTTCCCAACACTCCCAATGCGGTCAATAATGTGGGGGCAAAGTACACCGGACCGCGCGGGATGGGTTTGCTGAGTACCGTGGGGGAGGAGAGCATCACAAAGCTACCGGCTTCTTGCTTGGGGAAAAATCGATTCCCTTTCATTTCGCCGGCAAAATGCCGCAGGAACCATGCCCGCATGTTTTCATCGAGGTTGAGGCCATTGCCGTCGGTTTTCTGGTATTTTTTGAGGGTGCCGATCGCCTTTGCAGCAGGTCCGCAGCGAGTGGTGCAATACCGCGCGATGGAGAGAACTTCGCATAGGGCAGCAACGATCGCCACTGCCAAAATCACCAGAACAAATAGGGAATTCACCATAATTGGTATCCTTTTTTACAGATTTTTCATGTTTTCTATGTAGTCCGGTGAGAACAATTCTTCGGCGACTCGCACCGGCAGGTGGGCGGCATCGGTGTGCCCAGCTACGGATTCCCGGAGACGTAACCCATACAGGGGTTCCTCACGTTCCGCATCTGGATCTAATGCCAGATAAACGCGATCGGGTGCATACTGGCGCAACAATCGCACCTGCAACCGATTTTTGATTTCTGCTAGGGATGTGACCAAGGAGGCAATATCCCCAAATTCTCGCGCCACTTTCCACGCGCGATTGATGGCGTGGATTTCGTTAATCAGTTGTTCTAGAGAGGGGTTTAAGAGCGTGGTCACGCTAGATTCACGATTCACTTGCCTTTGAATATCCAATATTCGGTACTATCAAAGCCAGCTTTGACAAGGGGTTTGAGGGAGAGTTGGGGAAATTAAGCCCCTACTCGATAACTTTATAGGGATGGTTTCGGGAAGTTGAGATAATCTGTACTGCGGACGGATGGCGATCGGACGATGGCGGGCGGTCGGGAACTGCGATCGCCTCACGGGGTCAACCATAAATTCTGTTATTTTACGATTAAATCTTTTATTATCCTTCCGTCAAACCGTGTTTACACGTAACTTTGTAGCAGGAAATGCCTACAAACCACCGTATAAACACAGTGGCTTGTAAACAAATATTACGGAGTATCGGATTGATAAGTAGCACAAAATCGTCTCCCGCGATCGGGCGACATGAGAGAACTCCGCTGGCGGATCCCAATGTTAGCTTTCCATAACAAAAGCAATTATGGATCCATGTTGGCCCCCAGGGATTGAATTGTTCCATCCACGGTTATGGTTTGACGATAAGCAGGTCTCCTCAAAATAGCGGCTTCTAAGTACCTATTGGGGAGAAATTCAAATTTTATGCACATGTGGCAAAAAAATTTTGGTCAGTGGTCGTTGGTCGTTGGTCATTGGTAGTTAGTAATTGGGAATTGGTCACTGGTCAGTGGTAACAGGTCATGTGGTAACAGGTCAGTGGTAACAGGTACTCCCTCAAAGGACAAACGACAAATTGACCAATGACAAAAGACCAATGACCAATGACCAATGACCAATGACCAATACTTACTGCTGAGGGGTGCAGCACTCTACGATCGCTTCATCGGCGAGATGGCCCAACCCAATGGATTGCAGGAGTTCTTGCCACTCCTGTGCGATATCCCCGTCTTCGGGATTATCCCGCTGCAATTGGGCGAGGGTGGTGACGGTTTCGTGCCACAATCGATTTGCGGCATAGAGTTCCACGCGCTGTAGGGGTGCGATCGCGGTTTCTAGGCGATCGTCGAGTGCGCGATTGGGGGCAACTCGTTGGACTGCGCCTCTGACCACTTCATCCTCGGCGCGGATTCTGGGATTGCATCGATAGGCGAATCGCCACAGATATTCCTGACCGATTTCTAAGGGGGGCGCGCTATCCGGTAAGCGGATGCTGACAATTCCGGGAGTTTCGGAAATGGGCAGGATGAGGCTATACACTTCCATTTCTTCTTCATCCATGAGGGTGAATTCCACGTCCCGGGGAGGATTGGAGGGATAGGGGACGTAAAACCAGAAGGTGGGATGGGGGGAAATGGTGTAGTTGACGCGGGCGGGAATTAAAGCAGTTAGGGGTTTATCCACGGCGGGACAGGAGGTGCGACTTCCAGACCCTTCGCGATCGTCCGGGGGTTCGGGATCTGGGGGTTCGAACTCGGTGGCGAGGAGTGATTCTGACAATGGGGAATGAGGAGTCTCGCCGGTGAGTTCTTTGCTAGCGCTTCCGTACACTCTCGCCCCCGGTACCATCCCGATGAGGACGATCGCGGCGATCGCCGATCGCAATTTCCCGCTATTCCACGATTGACCTAAGCGATTGGACAAGGTTCTAATCCTCCGTACAGTTTTTCTTCTCTCTACCTATCGCCGGGGGAGCAAACATTTACGCAAAATTCTCATTGGTCATTGGTCATTGGTCATTTGTCATTGACCAGTGACCAGTTACCTGTTACCAACAACCCATAACTAATAACCAATGCCAATGCTGGGGGGATGAGAGGAACCCAAGTGCCTTGGAGGAAGAGGAGAAAGCAGAGTGCATATAGAACAGCGATCGCGGTTGCGATCGCGCCAACGGTTCGCAGGGGACCTCGGATGCCCCAGAAGATAACGCCACCGACGGCGGACCACAGGGCAATCCAGATTGTTTCTCCCCACCAAAACCAGACGCCGATGAGGGGACGCCCGTCGAGGACAGCGCTGAGGATTTGACTGACCATCTGCGCTTGCAGCATGAGGCCGGGGATTTCTGCGGAGGGAGATTGTGCCACGGTGTGGGGGGTGACAAACGACTTGGGACTGGTACTGCTAGCGGTGACGCCGATGAGTGCGATTCGGTCTTCGATCGCGTTGGGGTTAAATTGTCCGTTTAATACTTCGGTGAGGGTGAGGGTTTCGGCCACGGGGGAGGAGCGATAATTTAACATCATATACCATCCTCCTTTGCCGAGGGTTTTATATCCACCGCTATTGCGTTTCATCTGATGAAATAGGGTGTTTTCGAGTTTTACGGGGGTGTCTGTATCCTTGGGTCGGTGGGGGAAAATATTTTCCGCTGCGAGATATTTTTCGGCGAGTTTAAAGCTTAACGCCATTCCGGTGTTGCAGTCGGATTCTTGTTGTTTCATAAACAGGAGATGACGGCGCACGACATTATCTGGATCGATGAGGAAATCATCGAATCCCAGGCGGTTGTCGGGGATGACGGGGAGCGATCGCACCACTTCTCGATCGGGTTTTTCAAAGCTACATACGGCAAACACATTGGATTGTTGCTGTAGTTGGGAGATTAATTCGGAATGACCGGGAGGAACGGGGAAATCTCGATAAAGGGTTAATCCGATCGCGCGCGGTTGATGCGGTGCTAATTTTTGCAACAGTTGAGTGAGTTTGGCATCGGAAATGGGATATTCTTCCAGGTCTTGCACGTCACTTTCGGTTATTTCCACGATTACAATGCGCGGATCGGGTGGTTCTGGAGGATGCGATCGCATAAAGCGATCGTAGGCGCTCAGTTCCCATCCCTGTAACAGTCCCAATTGGCGGATGAGGATAACGAGAAAAGCGACAATTAAACTCGGTATCCAAAACCAGCGATCGCGCAATCCATCAGCATGGCGGGTTACTTTGTGCGGTGGTTTTTGCCAGCGCATCGGCACTTCGGCGGGATTTTGACAGATAATGGGCAACCAACTGGCACAGGGGAATTTATCTTCTAATCCTTGCAGTCGTTCTCGCGCTTGGCGGACGGCTAAATAGAAGGAAGAACCGCGAGAAAATGCCTTGACAAAATGGACTAAAAATGCATTAGCCACCCGGTCGGCGATCGGTTCTCGCATGACGATAATTTGGGGAATGTGTAAATCCGCCAATTCCCTGGCCAACCCCAATCCCTCACAAGAGTTAAAAATGGCCAGTTGCAATCCGCGACCGATAGCGGTTTTCAGGGCAGATTTCAGATGAGAAATCCCGATTTTGTCTGCAGGATTGATGGCCAATAATCCGCGATCGCCCTCTTCTTGGTGCTCGCTATGACCCGCAAAAAATAAGATATCCCACCCGCGCTCGTCCCACAAGCGATCGTCGAGTTCCTCCCGAGAAGGTTCGACCAAAAATACCGTTTCTGCATCGGGAATTGCGGCTAAAATTTCGCGATCGGCGGTAATATCGATGCCGTTGCTATTGCCCAAAATGGCTAAAATTCTGATACAATCTCGGGAATGGGATTTTTCCACCCGCTGATATTGCGGCGCGCTCAAGGCAATTTCTGCTTTGGGAAAATCGGACAAAAAGTTCCAGAAATGCCAAGGTAAGCGGCGCAGGGATTCATCATCGGTTTCGATAATCAGTTGAATTTCTTCTCCGGGATGCAGATGCGATCGCAATCGGCGATCGATAGAACGAAATTCCTCCGCATCGAGCCATTCATTGATAAGCTGAAGGTACTGGGTGCAAATATCGGCCAATTCAACTTGCGAAACATTGGTAACATCTTCGCGCTCGATTTTAATGCGCGGATGCCATCCCGGAGTGCGATATAATGCCTGATAGATTAATTGCCAGCGACGATAAATGGCATTTAATTCCGTTGCTGGAGGTAAAGCCCCCGTAAACTTAAACGGACGAGGATTTTCCGGTTCCCAAAGTAAGGCGGTAACATTGGGAAAACCGGAACGTAAATTGCCGGATCCGAGATTAATTACGACGATTCTTGACAAGAAACTACCCTTTTAAATCTCAAAGCGTTCTACAATTGAGGCATTTTCTAGCGCCACTTGGATCGAAAACCGTTCTCCCCTTTCTCCTCTAAATCGAGGAAGTTGGATGTAGTTATCTTGACGGCGCGATCGCACGTCTTGCAATATCTCCCCAGAGGGTGATAGTAATGCCAAGTTTAGATTGGGCGGTAAATAGGTTTCGCCATCTGGCGGATACAGTCGCACTCTCACCACCACCCCGTCAGGTTCCGGTGTTAGGGCGACAAGCAATACGAGGGATTGATTCCCAAATTGCATTTCTAAGTCTATCAGTTTTGCGCGTTCCACCTCCGCATCCCCATCCCGGGGAGAATTGCGGAAGTTATAAGCAACGGTTCGATCGCCAAAAATTGTTTGGGGAGACTGCCAATTTTGGGCAAAGATGCCTTGCAACCATTCACTGAGGCGCAGGAAATTATTAGCAGAAGCGATCGCGTTGGCGGCGGTGGTGTCACTGCGGCACAACGCTTCTACAGCGGTTAGCAAATCCTCTAGGGGTTGCAACTCACTGGGGGATAACTGTTGGCGATCGACCCGGGGAATAAATCCGAGAATATTCGCTTCGGTCAGCGAGTCTTTTATCTGCACCACTACATATCCAATGCGATCGCACCACACTTCTGGGGGAATTCTACAGGTTTGCTGATGTTCTCGCATCGGACGACATTCCACACGACCCAATCCCGTCAGCGGTAAATCCGCTACATCACTTCCCAAGCAAGCGATCGGATTCCAACTATCCCCCGCCTTCAATTCGGTGGGAATTCCCATCCACTGCAAATAATTATTCACCACCCACACCGCTAGGATATTAAAATAAACTTGTTCTGCTTTTTCACGAGTGGGTTGTTGGCGCGCCAACTGCTTTGCTTTCCGACGCCCCTTTCCACCGATTAACATCGGCACGGCAAAGTTTTCTATTTCTCGAGTATTATAAATCATGGTTGATTGGTCATTGATTGATTGGTCATTGGTTTATTGGTCATGGGTCATGGGTCATTGGTCATTGGTTGTTGGTTATTGGTCATTGACAAAAAACCAATGACCTTTTTATAAATATCCTTCTGATTCGCCAAATTTACGCAATTGAGGCATGCATTTGCGCTGATAAAAGCTGCTGAGGGTGGACACTGACACCCCCAATTCAGCGGAGAGGGTTTCCCAGGGGGTTTCTGGGGGTAAGCGGCGCAGGATCAACAGTTGAGCGGTGACATCTTTGCGACCTCGGATGTGGAGACCCCGTAATTCCCCATCCGGGTCAGTTTTCGCCCACTGGCGGGTTGCTTGTAGCATGGGCGGGATATCCGGGGGGGCCGCAAAGCGATCGAGAAAGTTGAGGGAACCGTCATCATCGAAAGGCGGTGACGGGGAAACCCGGCGGTTGTTTTGCTGTTGCGCTTTGATGACCCGATCTTTGAGGCGTTGCTTGAGGTAAAAATTCAGCCAAGTGGTGACGCGACTGCGATCGGGGTTGTATTTTTCTTTTGCTGTATTTGCTTCACAGAGATTCTGGCAAAAATACAGCCAAGTTTGTTGCCAAACTTCTTCATAATCGGGGTGATAGTCTCGCCACAGTTTGCTCGAGTTAACAATCAGACGGTACAGTTGAGTTAACCCTCGCCGGCGTTGGGCGCTGTGCGGAGGGTGGCGACAAGTCTGTTCGATGAGCGATCGCAGTTGTGCTTCTAAAGGATCCATAGCTGATTGGAGTGGCAGAGCAGCAGAATTTTTTCCATTGTTGCGCTTAATTTGGTAAGCTCATAGTAAAGTGGGATTTAGCGTGCATTGTCCCAAACCGCCCATGCGTCTCAAAATCATTTCGTCCTGTGTTCTTCCCATCGGGTTTATCGTTCTCGGTGACATCCAGTTTACCAAACTTCCGTCCTGGGGAATCGGCATGTCCCCCGGATTGGCCCAAGCTGAAGGAGAAACGATGGTTGGTGAAGCGATGCAATTGTACGAACTTGGCGATCGACAAGTTTCTGAAGGGAAACTGCACGAAGCGTTGGAGACATTCGATCGCGCTTTGCGGAGGGCGCGGGAAGAAGGCGATCGCGTATTGGAAGCGGTTATTTTGAATGATATCGGGGTGGTTTATCGCAATCTGGGCGACTATTCTCAGGGGTTGTAATTTTTAAGCCAAGCGCTCACTCTGCGCCAAGAAATTAACGATAAATCCGGTATCGGTCAGACGTTAGTCAATCTGGCTGCAGTGTATCAATCCCAGGCCAATTATCCCGAAGCGCTGGATTTTTTGCAGCAAGCTTTGGCAATTCTTAGAGAGGAGAAAGAGCGGTATGGGGAAGCGGTGATTCTCAACAATATGGGAGAGATTTACCGAGGATTGGGACAAGCGCGCCATGCTTTGAGTTACTTTGAAAAAGCGCGATCGCTATTCGATGCAGAGGGCGATAAATTTGCAGTGGGTATCGCCGTGGCGAATATTGGTGCGGCATATGATGCGTTAGGCGAGTATTCTCAGGCGTTAGAATTTTACCAAGAAGCAGTGGCGATCGCCACTGCAGTGGAAGATGCCGTGGGAATCGGTCAAACCCTGTTAAATATGGGGGCGGTTTATGAAAAGTTAGCCGAGTATTCCCAAGCGTTGGAATCCTACCAGCAAGGGTTAGAGGTGATGCGCGCTGTGGGAGATTTGGATGCGATCGCCCAAGCGCTGAACAATATCGGGTCAGTTCACCGACTGCGCGGAGACTATTCCCAAGCGTTGCAATTCTACGATCGCGCTTTAGAAATTCGGCAAAATATCGGCAATCGCGCGGGCATTGCTGTCACCCTGAACAATCAAGGGGTTGCTTTAGTGGAAGCGGGGAAAATTCCCGAAGCGATCGACACCTTATATGCGGCGATCGATGCGTTAGAATCCCTTCGTCCCGGATTGAGCGATCGCAACAAAATCTCGATTTTCGATAAATATCGTTCCAGTTATAGTGTCTTGCAAAAAGCATTACTGGCGCAAAATCAAATCGAAACGGCTTTAGAAGTTTCTGAAAGAGGTCGCGCCCGGGCTTTTGTAGAATTAATCGCCCGCCGGGTTTCTCCCGAAGCGGCGCAAGAGTATGCCAATGAGAGGATTTCTTCCCCCACGATTGCGGAAATCAAGCAAGTCGCAGGGGCGCAGAATGCCACGTTAGTAGAATATTCGATTGCAATCGATAATAAAGGGGAAAATTCTCAGCTTTTAATTTGGGTGGTCAAACCTACGGGAGAAATTCACGCCCGCCAAGTGGAATTAAGCAGTTTAGAGCAATATCGGGATAATTTGGTGCCGTTTTTGGTGCGTGGAGAACCGGATGGGAATTCGGATAGTTTGTTAACGGCTTTGGTGCGCGGAACTCGCGCTGATTTGGCAGAACCTCTGCTTAGCATTCCCGCCGATCGCGTCAGTTCTGTGAAGTTAAAGAAATTGCCCCAATTATTGATAAAACCGATTGCGGATGTACTACCAAAAAATCCGGAAGAGCGGGTGATTTTTGTGCCGCATAACGAGTTATTTTTCGTCCCGTTTCCGGCGCTGCAAGATGAGGCGGGTCGCTACTTAATCGAAAATCACACAATTCTCACTGCTCCAGCAATTCAGGTGTTACAGTTAATCGCACAAGAAGCAACCGGCGATCGCGCCACAGGAGAGGCGTTGGTGGTGGGCAATCCGGTGATGCCGGTGGTTTCCAGACAACCGGGAGAAGAGGCGCAAACCTTTGATAAGTTACCCGGGGCGGAACAAGAAGCGATCGCCGTCGGGGCACTTCTGAATACCGAACCGTTAATCGGAAGTGAGGTTACCGAAACTCGGGTATTGCAGCGGATTTCTACAGCAGATAGAGTGCATTTGGCCACACATGGGTTGCTTGACGATTATAGCACCTCCGGTATCCCCGGGGCGATCGTACTCGCCCCCGGCGACGCGGCGGATGGATTGCTCACCGCTGAGGAAATTATGGCCCTGAACCTGAATGCTTCGCTGGTGGTATTGAGTGCTTGCAATACCGGGGGCGGAAATATTACTGGCGATGGGATTGTTGGATTGTCTCGCGCCTTACTTGGTGCCGGTGCGAAAAGCGCGATCGTCACGTTATGGAAAGTTGAAGACGCTCCTACCGCACAATTCATGCCCGATTTTTATCGCTTTCTCGCACAAACCGGCGATCGCGCCGTGGCCCTGCGACAGGCAATGCTGGCAACTATGCAACAACATCCCAACCCCCGCTACTGGGCAGCGTTTACCCTCATCGGCGAATCTCGGAGTCGGCGATAGGCGATCGCATTTTTGCCTGTTTCATGTTACTTTGGTAGAGTATTCAGATGCAGCAGAGATGTAACATATGGGTGTGGTTAGAGTGAAAATTCAACTCAAAAATCCCACTGATGTTAAATTAGCCAATCGAACCAATCCGCATTGAATTGCAAGGACTTCAGATGACGGAACCTGCTATGGTTGCTGGGGCAGAAGTGCTTATTGGTCAGACAGTTTTGGAGACATTGGCTTTGCTGGTCGATTGTTTAAATGAGCGTCTAGTTTGCGCCCCAGACAATTAAGAGCGAGAGCTATAAAGGCAGAAGTTGAGCCAAAAGATATGAATCGAGTCAAAGTTAAGGTGATTCTCACGAATTACGATTTCCCGGGATGTATTGCAGACGTTGGGTTTAGAAATTGGGCGAAAGCAGGTGATGCAATGTAATGACGGGAGCAAACCAGTGGCAGAATTGACCGATCCGGTGACAATTGAGTTCGCCGATCGCACTGCGACGGTAGAAACCCTCGTTGCTGGGGATGAAGTGGCGATCGGACGAATTGCGTTGGAATGGTTAGATATGGTAGTAGACGAATCCAATCGGCGCTTAATTCCCAATCCCGCACATCCGCACGGTCCGGTTTATCGAATTTAATCTGCTGCTATATATAAACCTCTCCGGTAGGCAATGCCGATTTCCACCCACAAAAAATTTCGGACAATTCAGCGAAAATAGATTACAATAAAATATTGACAGTTTAGGGTAAAGAAAGTTTATGGGATGCGGACTGTATCTCTATGGTATTTTCCCCGCACCGGGGCCACAAGGATTGGCATTGCAAGGGTTAGACAAACAACCAGTGCAAACCCAGGTTGTGGATGAGTTTACCTTCTTATATTCCGAGGCAAAACAGAAGCGATATTTGGCCTCGCGCCGCAATTTACTCGGGCACGAAAAAGTCTTGGAAGATGCGATGCAGCAGGGATATCGCACCTTGCTGCCTTTGCAATTTGGATTGGTGGTGGAGGATTGGGATGCGGTGAGCGAGCAACTGATTGTTCCTCATAAAACTCGCTTGCAGGCGCTATTCGAGCAATTGGAAGGCAAGCGGGAAGTGGGGGTAAAAATATTTTGGGATACTAATGCCGAGTTACAATTAATGCTAGAAGAAAACCCGGAGTTAAAGGCAAAACGGGACAGTTTGCAAGGGCAAGTGCTGAGTATGGATCTAACCATCCAAATCGGGCAAGAATTAGAGCGATCGCTCGAACAGCGCAAAGAAGCCATTATCAACCGCTTCCGGGAAGAACTCAATGACTTAGCATTTGAGGTGGTGGAAAATGAATTGCTCTCCGAGGCGAGTATTTATAATGCCGCTTATCTGATTCCTTGGGATGCAGAAGCAACCTTCGGCGATCGCGTGGAATCCCTCGATCGCGAATTTGAACAACGGCTCCGCATCCGTTACAATAACTTTACCGCCCCTTTTAACTTCGCCCAACTCGATCGGGTTTAAGCTGACATCGAATTGTTAAAATAGAGCGGGAGTTGGGTGGGCAATGCCCACCCGATATCATCTCTAGGAATGAGGGGGAACGAGGAAAGTAGATACAATTGAGGTAAAGTAGGATTAGACTGTTCGTTTCATCGACAAAATGAGCCAAAACCCTTACGCTTGGATCGAGAAAAATCTGGCCACCATTCACCGGGCTTCCTGGTATCGAACTGTCACGCCCATAGAGAGTAAACCGGGGGCGGTGGTGCAAATGGAAGGGGAAACGCTGATTAATTTTGCCAGTAACGATTACCTGGGTTTAGCGGGAGACCCTCGCCCGATGCAAGCAGCGATCGCAGCGACAAAAGCCTATGGCACCGGCGCAACGGGTTCGCGATTAATTACGGGACATCGAGAACTGCACCGACAGTTAGAAAAGGCGATCGCGCAACTCAAACAAACCGAAGACGCGATTGTATTTAGTTCCGGATATTTAGCCAATTTAGGTGCGATCGCCACATTAGTAGGCAAGCGGGATTTAATCCTAGCAGATCGATACAATCATTCCAGTTTAAAAAATGGGGCAATTCTGAGCGGTGCAACGGCGATCGACTATCCCCACAATCAGATAGAAGCATTAAAAACCTTGCTGGAAAAACACCGGGAGAGCTATCGACGATGTTTGATTCTTACCGATAGTGTATTCAGCATGGATGGCGATTTATGTCCCCTGCCGCAAATTTTAGATTTAGGGGCAGAATTTAGCTGTATGGTATTAGTGGATGAAGCGCATGGCACGGGGGTTTTAGGACCGAGTGGTGCGGGAGTGGTGGAACATTTCGGCTGTACGGGAGAGCAGTTGATTCAGATGGGCACCCTGAGCAAAGCATTGGGCAGTTTGGGGGGATATGTTGCCGGTAGTGCGGTGCTGGTGGATTTGTTGCGAAATCGCGCCCCCAGTTGGATTTACACCACTGGGCTATCCCCTGCAGATACGGCGGCGGCCCTAGGGGCGATCGCCATTATTCGAGAAGAACCGCAACGACGGGCGAAACTGTGGTCGAATGTCAATTATCTCAAACAACGGCTGCAAGAAATGGGGGAGGGCGCGCCGCCGGGGAACAAAAAAAATGGGGGCTGGTCATGGAGTCTTTTGCCCTCAGAATCACCGATTCTGTGTTTGGAAATGTCAGATGCACTCAGCGTCGTCAAGGCGGGTTCTGCGCTGAAAGCGACGGGAATTTTGGTGGGTGCGGTGCGTCCCCCCACCGTGCCAACCAGCCGGATTCGAGTTACAGTAATGGCAACTCACGAACCGGCTCAGTGCGAGCATCTGGTCCAAGGGTTGCAGTGCCATTTGAAAAGATGATGAAACCGACACTAAAATCTGTCATTCCCGCATTTGGACTGGCGATCGCCTTGCTAGGGTACGGTCCGAGTCTGCGGGCACTCCCACTTCCCCCGGTTCTGGCGCAAAACAACGCCGAGAGCTTTTTTAGCGCCGGGGTGGAGAAAATGGAGGCGGAAGACTACGCCGGGGCGATCGCCGATTTCACCCGCGCCATCGAACTGGATTCGGAGTTTGTGGATGCCTATACCGCACGCGGGATTGCGCGCCATCGCCGAGAAGACTACGCCGGGGCGATCGCCGATTTTACCGAAGTGCTGCGGTTGAATCCCAATCAAAGCGATATATATGCCCTGCGCGGTATCGATTTTCTCTATGTGGGGGAATATCGAGCCGCGATCGCCGATTTTAACCGCGTCATTGAAACCGATCCCCTGGATGCGGATGCCTATCTGCTGCGAGGAGGCGCGAGAAGCGAACTGGGAGAATACGAAGGCGCGATCGCCGATTACAATCGCGCCAGCGAACTGGCACCAGATAATCCCACGATTTATCGCAAACGGGGACAAACCCGGGCGCGCGCGGGAGACTATGAAGGCAGCATCGCCGATTTTGACCGCGCCATCGAGCTAAATCCTGGAGATGCCTTGGTCTATGTTTACCGGGGAAATGCCTATGATGATTTGGGGGAAAGCGACGCAGCGCTGGAAAACTACCAACGGGCGATCGAGCTCGATCCGAATTTACCCCAAGCGTATTACAATCGCGCCATTACCCGCCGCCGACTGGAAGATTACCCGGGCGCGATCGCCGATTATACAAAAGCCATCGAACTGGATGGCGAGGATTATCGCGCCTACCTGAACCGCGCCATTGCCTATGCCTTGTCGGGGGAATTCGAGCGGGCGATCGCCGATTATAGCCAAACCTTGGAACTCAACCCCGAGTTAGGAAAAGCACACTACAACCGAGGGCTAATTTACCAACGCCTTGGCGACGCCGACGCCGCACGCAAAGACTTTGAAACCGCCGCCGAGCTTTATCAGCAACAGGGCCAAAGCGAGAAATACGAAGACGCGCGCCAAGCGATCGAACGCCTACAGGAGTAGTAGCTTGCCGCCCAACAATCTCCCCGCTCCCTCATCTTACACCACCAGATGACCGTTCGCCACCGATTAAACTATAATCATTCTACCCGTTAAGGTTGACCCGCCTATGAACGCCATCGAAACTGCCACTCACCCCCGTGCTTGCCCCCTCGCAGATGCGATCGGCAAACTCTTTATTATTGCCTATAAAGAGTCAACCGAGCAACTGGAAACCGCCTTGACCCATGAAGGCTTTTCCTGCGAAGTTATCCGACAGCAAGACAGTGCGGAAACCGCCAATTTTTCCCCCAGCTATCGCTGTTTGCTCAACCATCGCCGCGCCTGGGAAAAAGCCCTGGAAGAACCCCAACCCACCTTAATTGTAGAAGCCGATTTCGTTCCCGTGGTGGGAATGGGAAAACTGCCCCTACCCTTTCCTCCAGACAGTTCCAAGTTAGGAATTTCCTGGCTCTATACCTGCGCGCCGCAAATTTACACCGTCTCCGACGAAGGCTATGCAGAAGGATTTTCTACCTCAATGGTGGCTTATGTGATTACCGCCGAAAGTGCCAAATTTCTCATCGAACTGGCGGAGCACATTCGCGAAACAATTGGGCCGACGAATTATTCCACTTGGGATTCCGAAATCGACACTTTTCTGCGTCAGCGACAGTTAAAAAATTACGTGCCTTTTCGCAACTATGGCGAACATGGAGGACGCCCCAATCCCGAACATCGACAAAATAAACTCAGTACCAGCCATCGCGCTGATGTGCTCTACGGAAAACTCGCCTTTGTGCCGATGTATGCCGAAACCGAAAATGCCACCCCCTTTACCTATCTTTATGTGAGGAGCAAGGCTCGTCTCAAAGGTCTCGCCCGTCTGGCGGTGGGCAAATACCTCCGACTGCCGGTAGTGCGAAATAGTAGCTTTCCCGCGCGACTGTTAAGTTTTGCCATCCGCCGCCAACTCTCACTAAAGCTATAAATCTCACTATTAATAGAATCCGCCTCTTTCGCCGCCCGAGTCGGTCAACCTAGAAATACCGGACGAATCCGCCCGCCAAGGAGTAGCGATCGCCCGCCGCCCCCAGTCAGTTTGCTTGTCTCCCCCCTCTGCCATACGCTATCGTCAGAATAACTACTCGTTTTCCTCTGGAATTTGTCGTGCTGTTGTCAAACCGCTTTGCTTTCATCCCCGTCGTTTTGTTAGTCCTCGTCAGCTTGAGTGCCTGTGCCAATCGTCCCAATAGCGAACAGCTAGAGCAGACCTTTGCCCCAGACCCCAGCTTGCAAGAAAACCCCGTCACCCTCGGCGAGTCCACTGTCGCGCCGGTGACGGGCGACGCGGGAGCAGATTCTCCCGCCAAACTCCCCCAAGATTTCCCCGAAGCCATTGCGCGCTATCCCAACGCCACCTTAGTCGAAGTCATTCCCCCCACCCGCGCCGACGCTGCAGCAGAGGCCACCAACAAACCCGAGGGCGTCTCAACCGTATGGCAGACTTCCGACAGTACCGAGGCGCTGTTTGACTTTTATACCACTCAGTTTCAACAGTCCAACTGGGAAATCGTACCGCAACCGGAAGCCGCACAACCGGACAAATTAACCGCGCGCAAAGGAGACGAATTGGTCGTCACCCTAACCCTCGACCCGAACCCCGCCTTATCCCCCGCCGCAGAAACCGCCAACCAAGGGCCGCAAACTACTCAATTTATCCTCCAGTACCGGGAAGGCGATCGCGCCACCACCGAACTCCCAGTCGAACCATCCACCGACACCGAGGAAATCGCCGCAACCGAACCCACCGACACCGAAGCAACCCCCCCCAACTCCACCGACGCTCAAACTCCCACCGGACTCGAATCAGTCCCGGAACAGTTACGTCCCTATCTCGCCGACTTAGAACAACTCGGCGTCCTCCGTCTCGATTCCCAATCTACCAAAACCAACTCAGACAACACCCAAAAACCCCTCGAACTCAACCAACCGATCCGCCGCGCTCAATTCGCCCAATGGCTGATCGAAACCAACAATCAAATCTATGCCAACCAAACCGCCAAGCAAATTCGCCGCGCGCCCCGCAGCACCAAACCCGCCTTCACCGATGTGGGACAAAGCAATCCCGCTTTCGGTGCCATTCAAGGATTAGCCGAAGCCGGGATTATTCCCAGTCCCTTAAGCGGGGATAGCGCCGCCGTCTCCTTTCGCCCCGACGCCCCCCTGACGCGCGAAGATCTGCTCCTGTGGAAAGTCCCCTTAGATATCCGGGGCAATTTGCCCACCGCCTCGGTGGATGCGGTGCAAGAAACCTGGGGCTTCCAAGATGCAGCGAAAATCGATCCCAAGGCATTACCCGCCGTTTTGGCCGATTATCAAAATGGCGACCTGTCCAATATCCGTCGCGCCTTCGGATACACGCGGCTGTTTCAACCCAAAAAAGCCGTGACTCGCGCCGAATCCGCCGCCGCTATCTGGTATTTTGGCGTCCAAGGTGACGGGCTATCTGCTGAAGATGCCTTGCAAATTCAACCGCAAACCACTCCCTAGCTGACAGGGGCGTTTTCCAGACTCTCCCGGGATTCTGGCTTGCCCTGCCTAAGCAAATTTTAGGGAAATCCCACCAAAAACTAGATGCTTTTGGAACAATTAAGATATGATGCCTGAGAAAATTCTTGTCTAGCCCACGATTGGCAGAGTCTCTATGAATACAACCACTCATCGGACCGATTGGATTAATAAACTTTGTGCATCCGAATTTAATTATTGGTTCGGATACCCCGTAAACTTGGCTTTGGTGGTTTGGTTCGCCTCCCATGCGTTTGCCGGCGGTCAATCCCAACTGAGCATCCTGGAATGGCTGTTGTTTTTAATAGCCGGATATCTGGTTTGGAGCACGATCGAATATATGGCCCATCGATATATCTATCACGCGATCGCTCGCTTTGGTATCGGACACAACCTCCATCACCAAAACCCCACCGCCCTCCTGGGCGTTCCCTGGTATGTCACCACTCTCGTGCTGTTGGGGATTTTCTATGCACTTTCTTGGGTCTTGGATCCGGCACCGATTGGCGTTTTTATGGCGTTTAGCTGGTTTTTCTATACCCTGGGCTGTTTCTTGCATCACTGGATGCATCGCATCACCTTTAATAACCCCGTCCTCCGACTCCTGCAAGAACATCATTTGATTCATCACGTAGATCCGGATGTGAACTTCGCCGTACTCGGTCCGTTTTTGGATTGGATGCTGTTTAGCGGCAATAAAACCCCGGTTTCGGTGGAATTTCCCGGGGAACGTTCTTGAGGTGCGTCGGATAAGAATCAAGCGCAGATTATTAGGATGAAATAAGGGATGTTTGGTGGACTGATAAATGGCACTCGCCGATGGTTTCGCAGTCGCAAGCGCCGAAAACGTTTAGGGCTATTTTTGGTCGCGCTTCTCATTGTTTTAGTGGGATTTATTCCCGTTAGAATCGCGATCGCTCGCTATCGCACGCCGCAACCGGAAGCCATCTTGGTCCTGGGGGGGCATCCCAATCGCGTCACCTTTGCGGCGCAGTTTTGGCAAAGTCACTCCAATCTGGATATTTGGCTGTCGAGTCAGGGCAGCGATTCTCCATACTACCGCCGCATTTTTCGCGAAGCTGGAGTGCCAGAGCATCGCGTTCATTTTGAAGTCAACTCTACCGATACGGTGACGAATTTTACTTATACTCTCGATGAGTTGCAACAGCGCAATGTACGCCATGTGTTTCTGATTACCTCGGACTATCATATGCGGCGATCGCGCGCCATTGCTACCGTCGTTTTTGGCAGTCACGGGATTATCGTTACCCCCCTTTCTGTCCCCGCCACAGGGTTTCCGCCAGAATCCCCCTGGCGAGTATTGCGAGACATTTTGCGTTCGATTCTCTGGCTGTTTACTGGCTACTCCGGTGCTAATCTCAATCCAGATTTACAGTCTTAAGCTAGGGGGAAATTATTGTTATTTACTCAACTGATTAACCCATAAAAAATAACCAACGATCGATGACCAATGACAAATGACTAATGCAATGTCTTTAGCAGAATATGACAAACTCTTTAGCACCATTGAAACTTTGGTGATGCACCACTCGCCCAGTGGTGTGGAAGGGGAAATCGACCAATTTTTAATGGATCGGTTTGCCCGTTTTAATGTGGAGGTGTGGCAAGATGAGGCGGGAAACGTTATCGGCAAAATTCCCGGGCGCGACGCCGGGCGATCGCTCGCCATTACCGGTCACAAAGACGAAATTGGCGCGATCGTCAAAACCATCGAACCGGATGGACGAATTCGCGTCCGCAAGTTGGGGGGTGCTTTTCCCTGGGTGTATGGCGAAGGGGTAGTGGATTTACTCGGGGATAACCACACCCTCAGCGGCATTCTCAGTTTTGGATCCCGTCACGTGTCTCACGAATCGCCGCAAAAGGCGTTTCAGGAAGAGGTTTCCTTGTCCTGGGAAGATGCCTGGGTGGAGACGAAATGCACCCCAGAAGAATTAGAAGGGGCGGGAGTGCGCCCGGGGACGCGGATGGTGGTGGGCAAGCATCGCAAGCGACCCTTTCGCATGGGGGATTGGATTGCCAGTTACACCCTGGACAATAAAGCATCGGTGGCGATATTGCTGGCGTTGGCGTCAGGGGTGAAGGATCCGCCGGTGGATATTTATTTGGTGGCCTCTGCGAAAGAAGAAGTGGGGGCGATCGGAGCGCTTTATTTTACCAATCGACAGCGGGTCAACGCCCTGATTGCCTTGGAAATTTGTCCCCTGGCACCGGAGTATCCGATTCAAGATGGGGAAGCGCCGGTGTTGCTATCCCAAGATGGGTATGGGATTTATGATGAAGGCTTGAATGAGGAGATCCGCGCGGCGGCGCAGAGGGTGAAGGTGCCGTTACAGTTGGCGGCGATTAGTGGATTTGGCAGCGATGCCTCGATCGCCATGAAGTTCGGCCATGTGGCGCGATCGGCCTGTTTGGGATTTCCCACCCAAAATACCCACGGCTATGAAATCGCCCATCTCGGCGCGATCGCCCATTGCATCCACATCCTGCAAACCTTTTGTACCGACCCTGCTTAACTCAACCCAGAATTTTTAGCGCTCGAAACCCCTACCCTGTCAGGATTTCGGGAAAAATCAAAAAAAAATCAAAAAATTTGCCCAAAAAGGGTTGACAGCTTTGGAAAACCAAGTTACGGTATAAAAGGTGCAGATGAGGGGCGCTACTTCAGCGCAACTCACGGTGGCAACTCAGGCCCCCATCGTCTAGAGGCCTAGGACACCTCCCTTTCACGGAGGCGACGGGGATTCGAATTCCCCTGGGGGTACTTTACGCCATACCGATGCACCCTGAATGAGAAAAGACACCTCCCGTGGGTGTCTTTTCTCAACCCAAAACCCAGTATAGGGCACCACATGCCCCCATCGTCTAGAGGCCTAGGACACCTCCCTTTCACGGAGGCGACGGGGATTCGAATTCCCCTGGGGGTATTATCAAGCAATCAAAGGCACCTCACTGAGGTGTCTTTTTGCATGGTTACCCGGTGGCGGTGGGGGATTATTCTTCTGATAGTTTGTCGAGGCGTTCTCGGAAAGAGAGTCGGACTAAAGCGCGCATGAAAATCAGGAAGGTAAAACCACAGAAGCAAAAGGCAGCGATCGCCAATCCTTCATAACTTCCCACCAGCAACACCGCACCCGCCACCAACGAGAATCCAAACAAGCAGGCGTAGATTAAAGTTTTCACCGCTAAATTGATGCGCGTCAGCAGGCGATCGCTAGCTAAAGAACGCACCTGAAACTCCATTTCTCCGCGTTCGATGCGCTCTGTCAACTGGCGCAACAACACCTCGCTTTCTTTCGGTTGTTTGAGTTTATATTGAACGAATTGGCGAGCTTGTCGCGTCACTTCCCCGAGTACGCCACTCTTCCCTTTTCTCCCCGTCACCCGTCGCACGAAGGGTTTCGCGCAAGCCACCGGATTGTAGTGCGGATCCAGAGTGCGGGCGATTCCATCCAGGGTGGTTAAAGATTTGAGAATAAACGTCATCTGGGCCGGTAAGCGAAACGGTTGCTGCTCGAACATTGAATACAGTTCGCCTTTCAGTTCCCGCAGGGCTTTAATATCTAGGGGCTTTTCGGTGAAATTTTCTAACAGAAACGACACCAATCGTCGCACGGGTCGCATATCTTTCACCGGCACGATTAACCCCATTTCAATTAAGCTATTGAGCACCTGTTCCGTATCTTTTCGCAACACGGCGAAGAAGGTGCTAATCATGCTATTTTTGGCCAAAGATTGGATTTCCGCCATCATGCCAAAGTCATAAAAAATCAAGCAGCCTTGTTGGTTGACTGCCATATTTCCCGGGTGGGGGTCGGCTTGAAAGAAGCCATCTTCTAAGAGTTGTTTGAGGTAACAAGTAATGCCGCGTTCGTTGAGTTGCTTGACATCGATACCGCAGGCTTCCAGGGTTTGGCGATCGTCAATTTTGATTCCCGGCAAATATTCCATTGTCAGGATTTTTTGGGTACTGTAGCGCCAGTAGACTGCGGGCACGATGATTTCCGGGTGGTCTTGAAAGTTTTCCCGGAAGCGATCGGCGTTTTTGCCTTCTTGGATGTAGTCGATTTCTTGGGAGAGAAAGCTGACGAATTCGCGATAGATTTCTGGTAGTTCGTATTTGCGCGTCCAGGGGAAAAAGCGCTCGGAAAACCCGACTAATTGGCGCAGCACTTGAAAGTCGAGGCGGAATAATTTGTCGAGTCCGGGTCGTTGGACTTTGACCACCACATCTTCGCCGCTGTGCAGGCGCGCTTTGTGGACTTGTCCGAGACTGGCAGCGGCGATCGGGAACTCGTCAAAATCGCGAAAGAGGGAGTAAAGGGAGTTGCCCAGTTCCGATTCGATGGTGGCGATCGCTTCGCTGGAACTGAATTCTGGCACTTGATCCTGTAGGGTTGCCAGTGCTTTGACGTATTCTTTGGGCAACAGATCCGCTCGAGTGGAAAGTGCCTGTCCGATTTTAATAAATGTCGGTCCTAAATCCAGCAGGGTGCCCACTAACCATTCCGCCCGACGATAGCGGTGATTGACCGAACTTTTGGCAACGTTTTTATCCCACCATAGGTAGAACATGAATTGCGCTGCTGAGCTGAAAATGTCAATTTGACGACCCAGCAGCGAATATTTAGAGCGTTGCCAACGTAATGTCTTTGGATCGGCCTTGGTAAGCATTTGATGACTTTTGAGAACCAGTTCACCCCGACGCTGCGACAAATTCCTCACCTCAAATTTTCCCCATCTAGGGTATCTTATTTTAAACTCTAGAGGTTAACTGGTCCGAAAATAAAGTTGTTCAGTGGCGGGGGTGGATTCCCCGGGGCAAGTTTCACAGTGGATGTTGCTAACATGAAACCTTCACGCAGGTTCCCACTGCAGCCCGATCGCCCAGGCGGCGCGGGGGTCAGTTTCGCGGTGAAAGGGGTTTGAATTTCAATTTTAGCGTTGATTTGATAACCCTACGCAGTTTTCGCTGTCCCGGTTACCGAAGCCCCTTGACGCGATCGCGAACCACTGTGTTGCGACGTCCCAATTATCAATTCTTAATTTTTTTCTTGCAACCCGTGGTGCCCCACCCAGCATTCCCGTGGAAATACGGAGTTTTTGTCATTTGTCATGGGTTATTGGTCACGGGTCAAGGGACAAAGGACAAATGACAAAGGACAAATGACCTACGAAGGGGGAGTAGCTTCCACGAGTTGGGGTAAAGTCAGGGTAAAGCAAGTTTCCCAAGCTGGAGAATTTTCCAGGGGGTAACTGGACACAGTAATGGTGCCATTCAAGTGTTGGACTAAGCATTTAACCAACGCCAGACCTAAGCCGGTGCCTCCGATCGCTTTTTCGGTGACTCCTTGACCCCGGCGAAACTTTTCGAAGATATGGGGGAGGTCTTCTGGAGAGATGCCTGCGCCGATGTTAGTTAAACGGAGGGTGACTTCATTGCGTTCTAAATCGATGTGGTGATTGACCTGGAGGTAGACGGTGGTGCCGGGATCGGAGTATTTGCCGGCGTTGGTGAGCAGTTCGTGAAGGATGCGATCGAAACTTTCGGGATCCGTGTTGAGTTTGAGAAATTGCTTAGCCAATCCCTTGGGCGATCGCTGGGGTAAATCCAAAGCCAAAGTTAAGCCAACTTCTTCCCACTTTGCCGAAAACGAGTCAGCCAACTGGGGTAGAAGCTGCTTGAGTTCGAGGGTTTCCACCTTAACATTGGCTTGCTGGGATTCATACTGCTGTAGCTTGAGCAAATCTTGGACCAGATTGCTTTCGCGCTTCCACTCCGTTTCTAGAATTTCGAGATATTTTGCTTGACGGTCCGGGGCGATCCCCGGTTGACGGAGCATTTGGATAGCCATTTTCATGCTCGTCAGGGGAGTATTGAGTTCGTGGGAGAGAGTGGTGAGGAATTCATCCTTAAGCTGGTTGAGTTGACGAAGTTGGTCGATTTGCTGACGAGTTTTTTCATAGAGTTTAGCCTGGACTTCCAGAGAGCGCTGTAATTGGGAGGTGCGTTCTTCCACCAGTGCTTGGACTTGCTGGAGGGTTTGGGTTTGTAAAATCGCGGTACTGAGCTGCGCCGCCACCAGTTCCACCAGTTGGATTTCGTCAGGTTGCCAACTGCGCGGGGAGGAGTGTTGCAAGACAATGAAACCCAAAACCGTGCCTTGAGACGAACCGCCGCCGCTAACGCCCAGGAGGGGCATAACCAACAAAGCAGGCATTTCCTCGGGATGGAAAATCGAGGCGACTTCCACCTCCGGGTTGAGGGCGAGCACAGAGCGTTGGTCTGCGATCGCCAAAGGAGTGGGGGCATTGACGAAAGCTTGCTGACACCAGTAACAATCCGAAAGCCAGAAAGAGCGATCGCTTTGATGGCGGGAACTTTGGTTGGCAGAAGACGTCTGAGCTGCAGATGAGCGGATCGCGCAGGTGCGGTTATTTTCGCAGGCCACAGTCACTTTCGCCTTCGGAAGGCGCGGCAAGGATGCCTCCAGGGAGGTTGAGGAATGCGAGTCTGAGTCGCGCCCGGGAGTGGTGCGCGAACTGGTTGCGGGAAAACGAGTTTTAAAAAACGGGTCGATGTATTTTAACAGGAGGATCGCGCTGCGATCCACTTCGAGGGTATTCGTCAGAGTGCCGATTGCCATTTGAAGGATGAGATTGATATCCGATCCGCGATGGATAGCCATCGTTAGTTGGTGGATCGAGGTTTGATACTGAGTTTTATGGCGAACCTGCTGTTGTAAAGCAGAGATTAGCTGAGTTTGGGTAATTTGGTTGAGGGCGATCGCCACTTGTTCTGAGACTGCGGTTAGCTTCATCATATCTTTTGCTGTCCAACAATTGGGTTGAGTGCGTCCCCTGGGTTCTGGAGAGGCAACTTCCTGGGAGAGCGACTGGCGATCGCGGTGAACAGCGCCGTGCCGATGCATCAAGATAATGGCTCCATTAACCTGACCTGAAAACCGGGTAGTGATGCCCAAGATCCCGCGAACTGGCAGGCGTTCCCATGCAAAGCCCATTGCGAGATCCAATTGACAAGCGCGAGTATCGGAAATCATCAGCAAATCAGCATCAGCGAGCTTTTCTAGCCAATCGACTCCTTCTAAGGCAGACAATGCATCGGAAGAAAACAGCGCCGAGGGAGGTTCGGCATACCAATAGCTCGTCTGCTCGATTTCCTGTGAGCGATCGATCGCCGCGAGGAAACAGCAGTCTACCTGGAACAGTTCGCCCACCATCTGAGCCATTCCTTGCAGCTTCAACGCTGTGTCAGAATCGGTTTGGAGGAGATGGGAGAGTTGTCTGCCGACATCGGCGGTTTGGATCTCTTGCATGAGTCGAGCTGGAGATTCGGGCTGCAGGACGGGTGAACTCAGGGGAACAGTGAAAGACTCAGCCATTGTTTTGCGATCCTTATCCTTCGTACAAGATGCTGACGCACCGCAGGGGGGAGCTATCCCGGAATGGGTTTCCAGTGCTGGAAAAGCCCCCGGAGTCGGTTTGAGGGTTGCTAAGTGCATCGAGGGTGCCTCGAGACACTGCAAGCCATTATCTGCACTGTCACTCACCCCTGCGCGCTGGTGGAATTTCCATTTTGTCCTATTGTCGAACCCAATGGCGACCCCTTGGAGGTCAACAGTCACGTCGGGTGTCACCCGCTGCCCGTCAGGCTGAGTCCTTTGGCTCCAGGTTACACGGTTGATAAGAGGGATGGCATCAGTGATTTCTCTGCTATTTATTATTTTACCCTTCTCGAGTCGCACTCCAGGCCGAGGGCTAAGCAGTGGGAAAAATAGCAGCCAGTTGCGGGGGTGGTGGACTGGGGGGAGAAAGTGGGGTCGATGGGTGCTAGTATCACCCCATAATCATTTCGGTTCGTCGATATTGATTGATTGAAACGATTGGTGCGAGGGAGCGAAAAGCGAATATGGGCAGAATTTTTATTTCAGCCGGACATGGGGGATATGAAAATGGGGCCATCGATCCGGGTGCGATCGCCGGCGACACCACCGAGGCGCGGGAAATGATTTTGCTGCGCGATTTGGTGGTGACGGAACTGCGATCGCGCGCCTTAGAGGTATTGTCGGTTCCGGACGATTTGAGTCAAAGCGACACGATGAGTTGGATTAACGCCCGCTGGCGCAGGGGGGATGTGGCGCTGGAACTGCATGCCAATGCCAATGCCTTTCCCGCCGCCAGAGGAGCTAGGGTGTACTACATTGCCAACAACGACGAACGCCGCCAAAATGCGGAGCAAATGCTCATGGCGCTGCTGCGACGGGTGCCGATGCTCTCCAACCGAGGGGTAAAGCCGGATACGATCGCCGAACGCGGTAGTTTGCCATTTTGTCGGTGGTTGATTTCCCCTTCGTTGCTGATGGAGGTTTGCTTTTTGACCAACCCGGATGACCGATATCTGCTGCAAACCCGCCGTCGCGACTTTGCGATCGGCATTGCTGATGGTTTGGAAGCTTGGAGTCAAGGCACGGAGTTGAGCGAACCGGTGCCTCCGGGTTCTTCTATCCCCGAACCGCCCACCTATCCGCCGATTAATATCAATATTAACGGGCAGATTTATGGGGAACAAGGGGTGATTATCAATGGCAATGCATACATTCCCATCGATCTGGTGGATAGTTTTAAGGTGGATTTGTCGCAAGACCCTGACATTCGGCGCGTCAGTTACCGTCAGGTTGTATATGTTAAGGCGATCGATTTGCGCGAACATCAAATTTCGGTAAGCTGGGACGGTGAAACGCGCACGGTGCTCTTGCGCTCGATTTTGCAAATCTGCCCGGGCTATATCGATCGCATCATGGGTTATGGCAAAACCTCGGAAGTGCAACTGCTGATGTTCCTGAAGGGCAATCACGAAAAAGCCCTGTTGGATTTCCCCGATCTGCCGAAGCTCTACCGCGAAGAAGGGGCAATTGAGGGGGTCAATTACGATATTGCCTTTTGTCAAATGTGTTTGGAAACCAATTTTCTGCGCTTTGGTAGCGAAATCGATCCGGTGCAAAACAATTTTGCCGGGTTAGGGGCGATCGGGGGTGGGGCGAGTGCCGCTTCTTTCCCTTCCGCCCGCATCGGGGTCCGCGCCCATATCCAACACCTGAAAGCTTATGCCAGTACCGAACCTCTGGTCGGGGAACTCGTCGCCCCCCGCTTTCGTTTCGTCGCCCGGGGGGTGGCTCCTTTGGTGGGACAGCTTAGCGGTCGTTGGGCGGCAGATCTCGACTACGGTACTAAAATTATGGCATTGCTGCTTCGGTTGTATGAGTCGGCAGACCTGTTTTAAATTGGGGCTTGACTCCCACATCGGTATCGGAAAATGCCGCGATCGCGTCGATGGTGGGGTATTCTGTGGGTATTCTATGGGAATTAGCGGTTACCGGGGAGGCGATCGCAACCACCTCTTGACGTCAGCAGCACACCGAACATATGGCTATCGAGGAACAAATTAGTGCCAGGGAGTTAGTTAAACTCTATGCCGAGGGGCGCAGAAACTTTCGCAATGTCCAACTCAGCGGGAGGGAACTCAAACAGGTCAACTTGCAAGATGCGGATCTCGAAGGAGCCTACTTTCGCTGGGCAGACCTGCGCGTCGCTAATTTCCAGGGGGCAAATCTCTCTCGCGCCGATTTCCATCGCGCTAATCTGTGTGATGCGAGTCTGCTTCATGCCACCCTGAAAGAAGCTAATCTCAAAGGCGCTAATTTGCAATGGGCCGATCTGAGCGAAGCGAATCTTCAAGGCGCATCTTTGATGAAATCTCAACTCGCTTGTGCGAACCTGCGCGGCGCTTCGGTACGCTTGGGCAAACTCCAAGAGGCCAATCTGGATCAGGCGGACCTCACTCAAGTGGATTTGCGCGTGGCCTCTTTGCAGTCGGCTCACTTGTGCGATGCCGAAATCTCACAAGCGAAGCTGCAAGAGGCTATCTTGTCTGAGGCGAATCTGACTGGGGCAAATCTGGAGGGGGCTTCTCTCCAAGGCGCAAATCTCGATCGCGCGATTCTGGTGAGTGCGAATCTGACTGACGCTTGTTTGCAACAGGTGTCTTTACAAGGCGCAAATCTCGCGGATGCCAAGTTATTTGGCGTGTCTTTACAAGGCGCAAATTTGCACAATGCAACCCTGCCCGCGATCGCCAATCTGCAAGGCGCTTGTCTGCGCGGTGCCAAGCTGCAAGGGGTTCGCTTGTCTACCGGCGAAAATCTGTTAGCCGCTATGTTACCCAATGGCATGATTCCCGATAATCGCCACCCCTCCCCGGCGATCGCATCCTCGGGCGGGGAGTCCGAGAATTCCTCCCCACCCCCCACGGATTCTGCGAGGAACTCTGGCGCGGTTCCGACCAAGGAAGAAGCAATCCCCACGAGCGATCGCAACGCCAACAGTTCCCGAAGCCGAATTTCCGGTAACTCACATAGGGTTAAAGCTCTCGGCTCCTCCCTCGGACTCGATCCTGACGGTGCGATCGCCAATGGAAAAATGCCCAACCCCTTCGCGTTCCCTCCAGATGAGGCTTTATCCCCCGATGAAATTTCCTTGGAATTCGCACAACAAGTGCTAGAAACTGAAGAGCATTTAAACCCCGCCAGTCTGGCGATCGCCCACCGACGCGGCTCTTCTTCGTTTCGTCACAACTTGCTCGCCGCTTACAACGGGCGCTGTGCGATTACCGGCTGCAATGCCGAACCGGTTTTAGAAGCGGTAACTTTGTGCTATAATTATGATGAAACCCATGCCTCTGACCCCTCTGCCGGCTTGCTCTTGCGCGCTGACATTCACACCCTCTTCGACTTGCATTTGATGGCCATTCACCCAGAAACCCTGAACGTCTGGGTGTCCCCCAGCTTGCGGAATACCGACTACAGCGAGCTTCACGGGCAACCCCTGCGCCCGCCAGTGGAGTTTGAATACCAACCCCGTCGCGAACTCCTGCAATTGCACTGGCGTGCTTGTGCGTGGGTGGAGGATTGCGAGATGAACAGGTAATACCAGCGGGCGATTGAAATCCCGCCTCGGCATGCTTGCGTCCCCATGACAAGGACTTCTCAGTTTAACTCGTTTCCCCCCGAGGGCAACCTCCCGGCGATCGATGTGCCGTGGAATCACCCTGGCTGATTATTTTACCCGGCGGGCAACCCCTTTCTCTACATATATCCCGGGGGTTTAATCAAATACGTCGCCCATGCTGGCGCTTCATCATTCTCCTCTGGGGTGACGGGTTTTGCCAACCGCCAGGTTTTGCCTTCTGTCTGACGTTGCAAATACAAATCGAAACTATTTTGCCGCTCGGTGACTCGTTTATCTGGCAACTGAATGGTTAAATTATAACTGCCTCGGATATGATACGATAGTAAATCTTCAATTTTGAGCGGTTCTTCTTTCCAGATTTCTACCCGGTTGATTTCATAGTTGGGCATTTTATCCCCTCGATCCACATAGCGACTGAGATGTTGTCTCAGTTGTTGTTGATTTTGACTCAGTTCTAAGGCGAGGGCGCCTTGTACCACGTCGCGGGTGGGTTGAAAACCGCCTAAGCTAAACGTGACGCTACAACTGCTGAGCAAGAGGATTAAAATTGCGATCGCAATCCCTCTGAAAATAGATTGAAATCTGACTCCACCCATGTTAATCTCCACAACGATAACCGATCGATAATTTCTCCTGAAACTATTTAACGATGTCTAAGCAAACCTTAGGATTGAGCGATCGCCTTTATGACTATTTTCTCTCGGTTTCTCTGCGCGAGTCCGAGATCCTGCGCCAATTGCGAACCGAAACCGCCGCTCATCCCTTCTCCCAAATGCAGATCGCACCGGAACAAGGCCAATTTATGGCATTTCTGGTTCAGCTTATGGGGGCGACGAAGACCCTGGAAATCGGCGTCTTCACCGGGTATAGTTCCCTGGCGATCGCAATGGCTCTCCCCCCTCATGGTAAAGTAATCGCTTGCGATTTGAGTGAAGAATATACCACAATCGCGCAACGCTACTGGCAAAAAGCCGGTGTGGCGGATAAAATTGACCTGCAAATCGCACCGGCCCTCCACACCCTCGATGACCTCATCGCCGAGGGTCACTCCGATACCTTTGATTTTGCCTTTATCGATGCGGATAAAGTCAACTACGATAACTATTACGAGCGATCGCTTCAACTTCTGCGCCCCGGCGGGTTAATCGCGATCGATAACGTCTTGTGGGGCGCAAGAGTCGCCCAACCCGACATCCAAAATGAAACCACCCAAGCAATCCGCGCCCTCAACGCCAAACTACACCATGACGATCGCATTACCCTCAGCATGGTTCCGATCGCCGATGGCCTCACCCTTGCCCGCAAAAACCCCCAGGAATAGCCAATCCCCAACCTGCAACCCTCAACCCCCATTGAGAATTGACAATTAACAAAATCTGACTAACCAACCACTAATGACCAATGACCAATGACAAATGACCAATGACCAATTTACCGCAAAAGAAACAACAACGCCACCCCACTCACCGAAATCAGGCCCCCAAAAATCGCACGGATGCTGACCCTTTCCCCCATCCAAATGGCCACGGGAAGCACGAATAGGGGACTGGTTGCGCCCAAGGTTTGAGCAATTCCTGCCGGTGCAAATTTAAGGCCAATTTGTTGCAACCAAATGCCGAGATAGGTGCTAAAAAATGCCGTAATTGCGATCGCCCCCAGCAAGCGATGAGACTGCAACGGTTGGAGAATCCTCGCATTTTTGCGTCCAAATATCCACAGCAGCAGCACCAGCACCCCAGCGCACAACCGCATCAAACTACTCCACAACGGATCCACTGAAGTGTCCGAGAGTGCCGATCGCGAGAGTACCGCACCCACCGCTTGCCCGAGGGCGGCGAGCAATCCCAAACTGACCCCACGCATCAGATGCTTTGGCGTGCTGCTGTTTCCGGGAACTCGTTCACTAATCACCCAAGCCACACCACACAAAGTAAGAAAAACACCTCCCCACGCCCCAGATGTGAGGCTTTCGGTGAGAAAAATCCGAGCGAGTACCGCCGTCATAGGCGGTGCGAGGGTTTGCAGCAATAACGTGCGTCGCGCCCCCAAGTGATTAATCGCCGCAAAAAACACCGTATCGCCCAAACCGATGCCGATAATGCCACTCAAAAGCAGCAGAACTGCTGCTCTGGCGCTGCCATCGCCGGCCAGGGAAAGTGCTACCGAGGGGGAGCGCGTCGGATCCAGGTGAGAGAATAGCACATCGCGCAGCAGCACCGTGACCAGAATCAAGGCGATCGCCACCGCGCCTTTGCCCAGGTTGAGTGCCATCGGGGAGATTTTTTGCCCCAGTTGTCCGTAAACTACGGAAGCTAAGGCCCACAAACAAGCACCACCAAGCGCCGCCAGTTGCCCTTGATAATCCGCGATCGCCCAATCCGAAACCCATGCCCAAACTAACATTACGGTTGATTATCCCACCATACCATACCACTGAAAAAGTCAGAGCCATCGGGGCGCTGCGGTGTTACCCGTCGCCGACGAGGGCGATCGTGCCATCCCCCGACGCTCTTTCCCTTTATCATCCCCTAATGATAAACCAATGTGAATTTCTCGCAAACCCCCTGGGGCAATGTAACGACTGTAACCACAGGGATTTTGCTAAACTGCTATTCATTAATTAATGATTACAATCAAAACATAGAACCGAATCTGGAGGTCTAGGATGAAATACACCTTCGACATCTTGGGAGTTTCCCCAATTTTATATTTTTTTAACCAACAACAGGAAATCATCAACACCGACTCTGGTGTGGGGGTGGAATATCTCGGCACCCAGAAATGTACCCTGGATGCGTTTCTCGAATCCGTGGAAAGCGTTTCTCCCGCGAAAGAGTGGGATCGCGATAACGTGGTGGAAACCGTGATTCAGTTTTGGCTGAACAATGAAGATAAAATCGACTATTGGAAAACCCGGTTAGATGATGCCGGGAATAACAATCTGCTCGTTGCTCGAGTGGCAGATATGGACGCATTGCGCTCTACCTTTGAATCGATTCTCGGCGAGAGTTAAACCCCGGCGGTAGCACTTCGGCGATCGCTTGGTCAAACCATTTTTGCATTGCTTTCCGTCTCGCGGTCAATGGTTGTCCCGCCTGCGATCGCCACCAATCCCCTCATCCGCGCGATCGGGTGGGAAAAAGCACCCGAGGGTCTCCCTGTGGTAGGGATGAGAACCCCGGGAAAGGTTCACCACTGGTAGAGACGCCATTCATCGCATCTGGCGCGCAACCCACCACGGCGAGAAACCCCGTTTCTTGTCTTTTTGATTGAATGCGGACCTGACACTCTAGAACCGCTAGCTTCCCCTTCCCCTAACCCCCTCATCCGGTGCATAAATTTCCCAAATTGTCAATGACTTTCGTCACGATGAAAAGGGCAAATCCTCACCAGCGATCGCCGGTTTCGATCCACCCCAACCCCCGATCGCGATCGCCTTCCCTCACCACCGGAATCACGGCAAAACTTCCAGCGATCGCCCACAATTGAAATAACACACAGGTGAGGAGGATAAGGACGTCAGCACCCCGCTCTAAAGAGACGGGGCTTCTAGCCCCTGACTTTAGGTAGCTGACCAGCCTAAGCCCTACGAGG
>NZ_JAYFEQ010000467.1:0-17124 GCF_055795085.1 Phormidium sp. CCY1219
CGCAACGCTCATAACTTCCCGTTAGACTTGGCTGCAGGGGAAACCACGCCGGTGGCTTTAACCGCCCCGCAAATCAACGGCTAAGATTTAGCTCGAGATAATAAAAAGCGCTCTCCTTCGGGAGGGCGCTTTTTGCGTTTTTGGGTCGGTAGTTTTGCCCCAATGCAATCTGGGGTTGATTTCAGTTTTAAGGGAGAAGCGATCGCCGATTGTTTTCTTTAGAACCGACCCCCACCGCCCCAGAATGGGTGCGGTGGGGGTCGGTTAACCCAAAGCGTTTACTGGAGCTAACCTACTCTCCTCTTTGGCTATTTGAGTCGCCGTTAATAAACTTAAGCGGGATTAACGCTAGCGGTTTGACTGGCGGTGGTTTTGCCATTTAGGGTGCTGCTTTGCCCATTACCACGGGGTTGCAGTACGCCATAACCGCCGTGATTGCGTTCGTAAATCACGTTAATTTCATCCGTTTCGGCATTTCGGAACATATAAAAATCGTGATCCACCAGTTGCAACTGTTCCAATGCTTCTTGAACCGTCATTGGGGGCATTGCGAAATATTTAGTTCGCACCACTTCTTGTGGGAGTTGCGGCTTGCGATTGCCAATCAGATCCTCAACCAGAGGAGCTTCTTCATCGATGGGTTCTACTGGTACGCTCTTCGGCGAAACTTGATTTTTCTTTTTATTGCGTTTTTCTTTGTATTTGCGTAGCTGGCGAGCAATTTTATCCGCAACTAAATCGATGCTGGCATAAAGGTTCTCGCTGCTTTCCTCAGCACGAATCACCGTGCCATTGGCATAAATCGTAACTTCGGCAGTTTGCTTCGCGTTACTCCGGTGATTTCGTGCCACCGACAAATGCACGTCCACTTCCATCGTCAAGTGCTGAAAGTGGCTGACTGCTTTCTCAATCTTTTGATTGACGTAATCGCGAATCGCCTCGGTGATTTCAATATTTTTGCCGTGGATAAGAAGCTTCATATCACATATTACCGCTGAAAACTCCATCGGATTGAGAGCTTAGATATTTCGATTTTGGACTTGGAATCAAGTGCCTTTCCATCAAGTTTTCTCGTCTCAATCTTCATTTGACGGAGGGAAAGCGGGGCGGGTAGTGCCGCTTTCCTTCTACCACTTCTACTGCCCGTTTTTGCTGAATTCATCTATCGAGAACGGAGCCGAAACAAATCGGTTTGCTGCCTGCATTTAAAAGGCGTTGGTTATGCTGCTCATTGCCAGTCCTGGTGTCATACCGACTGCTGAATTGAGCAGATTGAAGAGCCGGTTTTTGTACCGCTCCCGATCGGCGATCGCGCACCGATTTGGACGTTCTGTCTTCTGTCACGGTTGGATCTGCCGATTCGTTTGCCCTTCGCCAGAATAGTACGCAATTATAGCAAACTTGCAGATGAAATTGTCAGTGCTATGGCGTCGGGTGATGCGCCTCATTTCTCGTTCCGGGGTGAGGCGCTCTTGTCACACCCCCGCTCTTTTTGTGCAGCACCATCTTCTTCCACTATCGATGGCCTTCGTGAAAGCCCTCCTCCCTTGCTTTTCTGACTTCATACTTTCACAGTACCACTTTGTATTGAGAATAACAGCTATTTTTGGATTGTCTTTAAAATTCGTTGCATTCCGTCACATAAAGAAACGATCCCTGCTTGCGCTATAGTAGTTCCCCCGATTCGCGCAATCGGCGTTTCTCCAAAAAATCTGTCAAATAACCCTTGATTTTTTGCATGTTTTATAGTATCTCATCGGTCATTCCTTCCAACCCCCTGTGCCATCGTCGGCGGTGTGTCGTTTATAACGGAGAACAGATCCGTTATTCGCAAGCCTGGGCTTGGCAGCAATCTGAGGTCGCCGCCCGCCGGGAAAACCCGGAATTAGACGATGTACTCATGTTGCTGGAGCATCCCCCGGTTTACACCCTAGGAAAAGGATCCAGCTTAGGGTTTCTCAAGTTTGACCCGAACCGCAGGGACGTGGAACTGTATCGCGTGGAACGCGGCGGTGAAGTCACCTATCATTGTCCGGGTCAATTGGTGGGCTACCCGATTCTCAATTTGCAGTATTACCGCAAAGACTTGCACTGGTACTTGCGCCAGCTTGAGGAGGTGATTATTAAGGTACTCGCAGAATATGGAGTGCGCGGCGATCGCCTCCCCGGTTTGACCGGCGTTTGGGTAGAAGGACGCAAAGTCGCCGCGATCGGCATCAAAGTCAGCCGATGGATTACCATGCACGGCTTTGCCTTCAATGTCTGTCCCGACTTAGAAGGCTTTCAACGCATCGTCCCTTGTGGCATTTCCGATAAACCGGTGGGCAGCTTGGCGCAGTTCGTCCCAGATATTCAATTGCCAACCGTGCGTCAGCAAATCATCGCGGCTTTCGCCGCTACCTTTGAAGTTAATCCGATTGAGTTAGAATTGCCTCAACCGCTATCGGAATCTTAACGTCGATCGATTCTCTCAACGAGTGGTAACAATTTTTGGGTGCATCGAAGCTTCACACTCAATCGGGATAAGCGATTGAGTGATCCGTTTAGTATTCCCTCAATCGGCTTTAGCATAACCTTCGCCAATACCAATGGCTTCTCATTGGGGCGATATTTTACTGCAATGGCTAGCTTCATTCATTAAAAGATTCTTAAGAATAAAACTCCCGAGCGGGGGTGGCGATCGCCTGTTTCCAAGGCGATCGCACCGCGCGATCGCACCGATGGGGCGATCGGCTAGACTCGATCTGCATTTTTTCCCTCAACTCGCATCAGTGCCGCACCATCTGCTGCTGCACAGATTCTCTATCTACCGCACCCTAACTATGAAATCATCCACTAACTATCGCGATCCATTTTTCGCCAAGCTGGTTGACTTTAGCAAAAAGGCAACCCAATCCAAACCCGCTATCGATTGGCGGCGCTGGTGGATTAGACACAGCGATCGCCACTTGTTTGTGCCTGAAGAGGAAAACCGCGCCACCACCGATTCCGCCGCTCCTTTGGCTCCCTTGAGAGAACGAGATACCGCCGCCTTAGCCGCGCTTTTCGAGCGCGAAGATGTAGAAGAAATCCAATCCGATATTCGAGATTATCTGGCGGTAATCTATCCGGCTCCATGCTGGGAAGATGACCCGTTTGAGTTCTTAAAGGGCTACCTCTAACACAGATTTTACATTATCATAGCATTGTATTGTCGGCAAATTCAACGCCTCAAAATAGCTCCAACCCTTTGAATCCATAGCGTTTCCGGAACCTCTCTTCAATTTCTCAGCGCAAGCCCATGCCCTCTAGGGAGAATCATCCCCCTCGAAGGGCTTGCCAACCCTGAGCCAGATTGCGCGATCGCTCCGTTTTCTCCAGACATTTGGCGATCGCTACTCCTGCATAGCAATTTTCCCCTATCCCGACTACAATGGTGGGTTAACTATAAATTAATGTAAAGATGCCGCCCACAACCACCGCTGACAAAATGAACCCTAAACCACAAACCATTCATTTCCCCACCCCTCTTAATTCTTAATTCTTAATTCCCAATTCTCTCTCCCCCATTTCCCACCGTCACCGCTCCCCACCCGGTTTTCCTAACTATGCCCTCAATCGCTCGTAAAAACCTATTTGAAGACCTTCCGCGCTTTCTTGTCGCCCAGGCAGGCATTATGTTCGCCGTCAGCCTGATCGCCATTCAAACCGGAATCTTCAAAGGAGTAATCCGCTCCACGGCATTGCTCGTTGAAGATTCCGAAGCGGACATCTGGGTCGCATCCCAAGATATGGAAACCTTGGAAATGACCCTGCACATGCCCTACAAACGCTTAGCTGAAGCTCAACAAGTGGAAGGCGTCCAACGAGCCGAACCCCTGATCGTCAAAGGAACCCTGTGGCGCGACGCCGGCGGACAGATCAATCACGTGCGCGTCTTCGGCTTCGACCCAAACTCGGAATTGTTCGCACCCGGAACAATCGTCGCCGGACGCTTGAGCGAACTAAAAAACCCCTACACCGTCTTCGTGGACGAAGCGAGCATGGATAGCCTGAGTGTGGAATGGTTGGGAGACGTGGTAGACGTGGGCGCTTTTGCCGCCAAGGTCGTCGGCTTTACCCAAGACACCCAATCGATCGTCGCCAGTCCCTATATCTTCGCCTCCCTGGAAAATGCTAACGCTTTCGTTACCACTCGTCCCACCGAACAACCCGCCCGGTTTGAAGAACAAGAAATCCCCGAGCCTTTAACCGAAGACGACGAGATTACCTACGTGTTAATCGAAGCCGCACCAGGTCAGGATTTACAAAAACTCAAACTGAAGTTAGAAGAAGCTTTACCCTATACCCGCGCCTATACCCAAGCAGAAATGGCACAGAAAAACCGAACCTACTGGCAAGAACGAACCGGTATTGGCTTCGTGCTGAGTTTGGGAGCCGCCGTGGGTGTGGTGGTGGGCATGGTGGTTGTCGGTCAGATCCTCTATGCCTCGGTGTCCGATCGCATTAAAGAATTTGGCACCCTCAAAGCAATGGGGGCAACAGATTGGTTAGTGTATGGCGTGATTATCGAGCAGGCGCTTTGGATGGCAGTTTTGGGCTATCTTCCCGGAATGGCTCTGTGTCTGGGCATTCGCTCCTGGGCTTTGGCCTCTCAGGGACTCTTGATTTTAATCACCCCCACCAGCGCCGCCACCGTTTTTGGGATCACTGTCCTCATGTGTGTCAGTTCCGCTATTTTTGCCATCCAGAAAATTAACCGCGTCGATCCCGCCATTGTTTTCAAAGCATAGGTTAAACTATCGAAAATCGCTAAGCATAATTACTCAACCCGCCTGGAGGATGACGATCGCTAAAAAATTCGACAAAATGGTTATAGAGTGATAAACTCCTGCGCTCCACCCACTTTTTGACCCGAGATTGCCATTGTCCTGGTTTCGCCCTCATCCCCTGCCTTGTACAGCATACTCACTAAACATTGAGACGAATGACAGCTTCTTCACTAAATTTTAATGAGTCTACTCGAAATCACTCGACTCAGGTGGCACCCCCTTCCCTGAGCTTGGCTAAGCCTCGAAAATCTACCGAGGCGATTAAAGCCAAAGGGATCAAAATGGTGTTCGAATCTGGCTCCGGCGAATATCACGCTCTCAAAGGAGTTGACTTGCAAGTCCACCCGGGAGAAATCCAGCTTTTGATGGGTCCATCGGGGTCGGGCAAAACCACCTTGCTGTCGATTTTGGCAGGGATGTTAACCCCAACTTCTGGCAGCGTTAAACTCCTCGGCGAGGAAATCACCTGGATGTCTCGCTCGGAATTGGCTCGCTTTCGGCGAGACAATATCGGCTTTATCTTTCAAGGGTTTAATCTGTTTCAAGCCCTCAGTGCCCTTGAAAATGTCGAAGTCGCACTCAATATTAAGGGAATTCGCGGACGCCAAGCCAAAAAAGAAGCACAGAAGCTTCTCGAACAGGTGGGGCTAGCAGATAAAGTTAAAGAACTACCCCGCGATCTCTCCGGGGGACAAAAACAACGAGTGGCGATCGCCCGCGCTTTGGCCGGTCATCCCCATCTGATTATGGCAGATGAACCCACAGCAGCTTTAGATTCTCATAGCGGTCATGCGGTCATCGAACTGCTTCGCTTCCTCGCTAAAGAAGAAGGCAGTACCGTGCTCATCGTCACCCACGATCCGCGCATCACCGATGTGGCCGATCGCATCTTATATCTCGAAGACGGTAAATTTCAGCAGCCAAAAAATGCTGCAGTCGCCTAAGCCATCATTCTCATAACCTATTCCGTCCGTTTTCTCTCCCGGAAAACGGGCTTCTCATTTTTACCTCTGCGCTTCTTTGTCACCCTCTATCTCCCTTTCCAATAGTTTCGTTTCTCTACTCTTCTCATTTCCCCCCTCGTTCATAAGCGGCAAAAACAATTCCCAAATCTCGCTTGGCTTTCGCGAAATCTGAATAAGGCACGGGATTTTTATCCCCCAACGCCCTTAAAAAATCCTCGGTCATTGCCCCATATCCCATCAAATCCCCCCAGTTTGGCAAATATAACGCAGTTTTGCTTTTGGCGGCAATCAACACATAAATCCCGTTGCTTTCAAAAATAATCTTGCCGCGCTCTCCCACAATTCGCGATCGCTGAAACAATCCCTTCCCTATCGTTTTCCGATTCCACCCATAAATTAATTGCGCGCTTTTTTCATTCCCATAGGTGATTCGCAGCTTGGAAAATCTTTCCGGTCCCCCCTCTTTCTTGTCTGTAAACTCCGCTTCCACCCGGGCGGGCACCGCATCAAAAATATCGGAAATCAACGCCACAAAATGAATTCCTCCCTCTAGCAGCGCTCCATATTGACGTTTCCACCCCGACGCCTCTTGCCAGGATAATTTTTGCACAACAACTGATTTTATCTCCCCCAAATACTCCGCTGATAGCAATTCCTTAATTTGCCTTAAGGAAGGTTTGTAGTAGTAATTTTCGGCTACCATTAAAAACACCGATTCGGCTGTGTTATTTAACGCCTTCTCAATGCTATCTACTTCGGCGGCAGAAATACACATCGGCTTTTCCACCAACACCGATTTTCCGGCTGATAATGCCCCGATAATCTGTTGGGCATGAAATTCCGGGGGCGAGGTAATCACCACCGCATCAATTTGGGTATTTTCTATTACATCTGCCCAGGATTTCATCACTCCTTGGCCTTGAAATTGGCGATTGAAAGTGTCGGCACTTTGCGGGGAACGACTGTGGAAATACAAATGAGCAAAGGGAGATAAGTTTTTGGCGTGCAATCTGGCGATCGCCCCACAACCTACCAAACAAATATTTTTCATTGCGACAACTCCTTAAAATTAGCAACGATGCGATCGCAACATCTCAGGCTGTTGGCACAAATCGTTAAACTGGGATTCACGCCGCCGGAACTCGGGAAACAGCTACCATCCAATACAAATAAATTTTTTACCCCCCAAAATTGACAGTATGGGTTTAAAACGCTAGTTTGCGGATTGCTTCCAAATCGAGCAGTTCCCACTGCATGAGAGAAGGTATCGATATTGTAAAAAAAACAAAACCATGCCCCCGCCTTCTTCAATACTTTTTCTGCTTTCTTAATTAAATAATTGCGGCGCAGATAATCATTTTTTCCGTACTGGTGTTCGATTTTCACCATTTCCAACCCATAACCATCCCGTTCCTCAGACAGCATCACCTGATTGTTGAGAGTCGGTTCGTCTTCCGCCAGACACAGTAGGTTTTGCAGATGACTGGACATGAAAGAGCCGATATTTTTCACTCCCTTGGGAGCAAAATGCTTGACAATTTCTGGCGCTGGGGTGTAAATATCTTGAATGGTGCCCACGGAAGTATTCAGGTGGTGGCGCATGTCTTCGTAAAAGTGGGTAATGGCGACTTGTTTGTGGAAAATCTGCTGCGGATTGGTAGGGAAGGGAAATACACCGCTGACGATAACGTTAAAGTGTCGCATGAGATTTTTTCCGATCGCATCAGAGCGATCGCAATGGTGCAGGTTCGACCGAAATAATAACGCTGGCGTTTGTATTGCTCCGGCACTCAGGATGATAATTTTACCCGACAAACTAAAATGTTGCCGCGATTTTTTATCGAGGCATTCTACCCCTGTCACTCTCCCGCTTTCGGCGCGAATTTTGGTCACAATGACTCCCGCCATAATCGTCAGGTTGCCCGTGTCTTGCGCTGCTTGCAACAGGGTCAGGGTTAAGTCGTTTTTGGCGTTGATTTTGCAGGGGAATCCATCGCAGGTTATGCATTGAATGCAGGGATTGCGCGCCGGATTTCTGGAATTAATGGCAATCGGAATTTTGAAGGGTTGATATCCCAATTCCCAGGCGGATTTGTAAATTCTTTCGGCGGGTTTGGTCAGTTCTATGCTTTTATAGGGGTAATCTTGCGAACGATAGGGTTCGTAAATATCGCCTCCCGCTTCGCCGTGGATTTCTAGCAGTTGTTCGGCTAGACTATAATAAGGTTCTAAATCGGAATAGGCGATCGGCCATTTGGCGAAGTCGGTTTCCCGCAGTCGAAACGATGCCCCGCCATAAAATACGGACATTCCTCCCACGGCTTCATTGAATTCTGTGGGCTGAAAGGTTTGGTTATTATATTGTCGAACGGCGAGTTTAGCTTCGCTTTGATAGCGTTTTTTGATTAAAATTTCTGTGGGTTTCCAATCTAAATCGTCTCGCTTTACCCAATTTCCTCTTTCAATTAGTAGGGTGTTTAATCCTGCTTTTGCCAAGGAGTAGGCGGCGGAAGAACCGCCAAAACCAGACCCGACGATAATGGCATCGTATGGCGTAGTGTTGGTCATAGAGGTGGGTTATCCCTTCAGGTTTTTACGAGGTGATATTCGGTGAGTATGAGGGACGGTTGAAATGAGCGATCGCCTCGCTTGGTTTCGCGACAATCTTTTACCTCCCTTCCCATCTTCCATTTCCCTAGCCGTCTTATTTTTTACCAAATTTTTCGGAAATTGTCAACTAACCAATACAGGGAATAACCGAGGAGGGCTGCCCATAAAGGAAGCGCCGCCAGTAGCATTTCAGGCGGCAGCCATTGATTGAGAAAACTGGCTTGAATGCTAGCTTCTGGAAATTGTGGATCGGAGGCGATCGCAATTTTTTTCGCAGTGCCAAAAAAGCGCACTTCAATGCCTGCTGTAGTAACCCCAGATGCGGGAGTGGCGGGAACAAAGCGCACAAACTGCAAGGAGTCAATTTCTAAGGGATCTAAATGCTCGTTAATGAGAAATTCCCCCCGCTCAATTTTCAGCGATCGCCCGCTCATCCGAATGGACCCTTCCAAAATTGTAGAATCGTAAATGTCCTCATTGCGCCGGGGGTTTGTTGGATAAAACTGTACCGCTTCTACATCTAAATTATCCGCCAACCATCGTGAGGCGTTTTCTAGGTTGGGGGCGATCGCCGCAATGCTGACGGGTTGTGTAAGGCTGACCTCGATTTCTGTCTGTTCGGGGACAAAGGTGAATTCCATCGGCTTACTTGCGGCGGCATTTTCTGTGGGGGAAAGTTCGGCAATGCGATAGCCTTCTAAGGTGACGCGCAAGGGTTGGGAACCGAGAGAGAGTTTTAACCAATTGGGACGAATGGCGGGGTTTAATTGCATAGAGAGGAGATCGCTTGTCCGATCGTAGCGAAAGGCGATCGCCTCCGTATTTTTTCGGAGGCGCAATTCGTCCAGTGTCAGTGCAGAACTCCCTGCATCCTCCACCGCCATCACACTCCATCTACTGCTATCATTCACCAGTTTAATTGTCAAGCGGTTTAATTCATCGATCCGAGGGTTATCCTCACTTTCAAAGTTTCCGGTTAAGGTGAAGGTTTGCTTCCCGGCAATGGCAATTTGTTGCAACCCACTGATTCCTTGAATGAAAGTTTTGCTTTGGGGCTTGTCTCCATAGGTAAAGCTCAACTCTTCTACGATTGCGGTTCCCACAAACGGATAGGAAGCGGGCACAAATGCCACAATCGGTAACGCGATCGCCCCCACCGTTGCCACAACAACCAACAGATAAAAAATCTGGGAACCTGTGAGCCGATGGCGTCTGGGTTTTTTGCCTATCTGGCGCGGGGTTTGTTGCAGCGCGATCGGAGTTTTGGGTGGAATTTTTGCGCTTTTAGGCGGCAATGGTTTGAGGTTCAATGGTTGAGGACGCATTTTTGCCCTTCTTGCTCTCCATTGTTTCAGCTTAGAGAAGTACCAGATAATTAGCTCGATGAACTGAATCGATAGCCAAAATAGTTCGATCGCCAATCCCCACAGTTGCCGCAGCAACCACTGTAGCGGCAACCGCATCGCCCCGAGTTTTTGCTGGGCATAGGCTTGTTTGAAATGGCGCAGCGATCGCCGAGTTTTCCCGGCAATTTCGCTCAACACCCAAGCACACAGTTCCAGGAGTTTCCCCAGCAACCACAAGAGGTTAACCAACAGGTTCGATATCCCCCGCCACAGCACTTGGACTCCCCATCTCAAGCCATTCACAATAATTTGCCCTGTTGTTTTCACGGATCGCTGACAAAGAGGTGATGTTTGCAGGTCGATGCTATTTTACAATAATAGAGATCCGGTGCGATTAGAGAAAAAATCCCCAGATTTCTGGCAAAATAAAAGCCTGATGGTTTCTGCCGCCGCGACGGGCGGGCTACGGTGGAGGGGGAGGCGCAGTAGCGCTTTGTTCCCGATCGCCGTACCCTGTAACTTCCGTAATTTCTCGGAGATGTCACCAGATTGTCCGCAAGTTCGCCCTTATTTCCCGAAGTCGCACTTCTGGGCGTCGAGTTGCTGCACTTGCCTCGCGATCGCCCCGCCTGGAAAAGCCGACGGCGAGGATTCCTGCCTGAGGGTCATCGCCAAGGCGATCGCACAACCCGCGTCCCGGAAAATTGCTATCCCTTTTTCCACAAGTTATGTCTCTAGATAGAGGATAGCATTGGGAGTTTCCCCATTTACCACCATCTTCACCCCCCCTCTCCTCAGCCATCCCCCATGCATCCGGCGCAAAAAGCCTTCCCAAGCCCGAAAAGGGTGCCGATTAACAGTTGTCAATGAATAACCGAGGATTGCACAACAAACGGCTAAGGGCAAGGGGAGCTTTCTTGAATTTTGGCCGTTCGTTGCATCGGTGGTTCGGGTGAATTTATAAAGTTTTTCTAACAAATTTGAGGTGTAGCATGGCGGAGGGAATAATATAAAGGGAAAGTCCCCCCAATTCTGTGGCGCGATCGATTGTGGAGAGTGGCAGCACTCGGATTTGACCTCCATCCAGGCAAAACCGACCTCGCCCTACCCCGCCTCGTGAAACGGAAAGGGGCAAATAGGCTCAGGCTTGACTGGCGGTAGATGTAAAAAACTGATGGCTACTGTAGGGAGGAATAGCGGTGATTTGACTGCAGCGATCGCGCGCCACAATTTGGCGCAAACAGGTGAGGAATAGATTGAGGTGGATCGAATCACAATAAACAGGGATCCTGGGCAGCGCGGGGGTGAAGCAATGGGTGGTTTAATCTACAGTTTAACTCCCTTTGACAGTTTCAGTGAAGTGAAACAAAAATAGCCATCGGCAAGATTTGTCGTTGGGGTGAAATAATGGGGGAATTGATTTGTCAACGTACAGAGGCAATAATGAGTAGGAGATGATTTCGTTAAGCAAGGGAGTAACTGAAGATACATCGATCGCCTCCTGGGGTGTATCGTGGGGATGGCAAAAGCATCAGACGAGTTCACCTGCTTTTGCCCACACGGTGAGGGGTCAAACCACCCCGGTTCCGAGTCGATTGTCCTGCTTTTGCTCTCGGGGTTTGGAGTGGATGAGCGATGCGGAGGAAAGTCAACTCCAGGCAGTTAAATCTGTAACACAAAACACCGTTTGCCGCTTCACCCAATCGGAGGAAATTGGAAAAATCTATGGCGTGCTTCTCGATGAGTCCCTTGAAGATCGACCTAGAGATAGATGTTTTTATTCCAGCTTTACCATCCTTGGTTGGAACGAGGATAAACTGATAATTTTTTCTTGTAAGTTATGGGAATTGGGCATATTTTTTATCATGTTATTTTATGAGTGCTGCTGTCACTTTTTACCGAGGGCGCGGGTACAATCCTTAGAAAGAGTTCTCTGGGGAGACAGAGCCGCTTCCCGAGGAGGTCTGCAAAGCTGACAGGAACTCTTCGGTGCGAGCGGTAAAATCCCATCAATCGAGTTAGCCGGAGAGAGGCTTCTAGAGAGCGAGAGAACCGCTTCTAGAAGGGGGTCTACTTGGTCTCTCCACGAGTCGAGTTGCAGCCAAAAAATTAAGTAGTTTTGCGGGTTGCCAAAGTTGTATTATTATTGTATTATAGAAGGGAGAGGCGAGTCACTCGTGAAGAAATCGCAGGCACAGCTACAGAGCCACAGTAAAACTGTGACGGGTTCCGAGAAGAGGTGGCACAGAAGGTATGCCGATGAGACATTAATTTTCCATTCTTTGATTTCTCAATACAAGATCTACCCTCGTGAATTGAAAAATTTCTACCCGATCCTACCACCACAGCAGGATTTAGGGTTTGGAAAGTAAGTGGTAAACTCAACCTACCGTGTGGCAAATTCCTTTGTGGTTGCGAAGGGGAAAACGTACATACAGTGATGTCAGCCCGTTCGGGAATTGCGCTATTTTGCCGCATGACATCACAGAGAAAATCAGTTAATTATAGACATAGGAACCGCTGACCTTGAGAAAGATTGGCACAAAAAAGCGACAACAACAGACTATAAGCGAAGGAGGAAACGAGGTGAAACGCTCATCCCCTTCGTTCCACCAACCGCGATCGCAACGCCGTGCGACATCCCAGAAGGAGTATCGCAGGCGGTGACAAAGGCTTTAATAAGGAAAAGCAGGAAAAGGAAGGAAATCTATTGTAGGTAGTGACTGCATCTGATTCCTGACCCCTTTACTAAATTGTAGATCTCAGATAAGATGAGAAAGGGTAAACTCATAATGACTTCACGTTAAAGCCTGACCCGAAGCTGTCCGAGAGGACAGGCACAGCCATAAGCCAGTCGTCACGCGATCGCCCTGTGGTTAAGGAGGTTGTGTTGATATTGCAAAAGCCAAGGAACAGTGCGTTCCGCCCCTGGAATCAACCCAGAGCCTGCCACGCATTCGATCTGTCCCGTTTGGAGAACTGCTAACCCATGCCCTCAATCAAAACTCGGCCAAAAAGCGCTAATCAAACCTATATGGGCGCAAAACAAAGCGATCCTACCGATACCATTCGCTCCTACTTGCACGAAATCGGTCGTGTACCTCTACTCACCCACGAGCAAGAAATTGTTTATGGGAAGCAAGTGCAACAGATGATGGGGCTATTAGAAGAAAAAGAAGCCCTAGAGAAGAAACTGAAACGAGAACCGACGGATGAAGAGTGGGCCGAGCACGTTGGACACAGCGTCTCCGAGCTCAAGAAAATCATGAAGATCGGTCGGCGAGCCAAGCAAAAGATGATAGAAGCGAACTTGCGCTTAGTGGTAGCGATCGCCAAAAAATACCAGAAACGGAATCTGGAATTCTTGGACTTGATCCAAGAAGGAACCCTCGGATTAGAGCGAGGGGTAGAGAAATTCGACCCCATGCGCGGATATAAATTTTCCACCTACGCTTACTGGTGGATCCGCCAAGCCATTACCCGAGCGATCGCGCAACAAGCGCGCACCATTCGGCTACCGATTCACATCACCGAGAAGCTCAACAAAATCAAAAAAGTGCAGCGCGAGCTGACCCAAACTTTGGGTCGCAGTCCCTCGCCGGCGGAGATTGGCGAAACCCTAGAGTTAGAACCCTCGCAGATTCGCGAATATCTGCTAATGGCACGTCAACCCGTCTCCTTAGATTTGCGAGTTGGCGACAACCAAGACACCGAACTGCAAGATCTATTAGAAGACGCCGAAGCTTCGCCGGAAAATTACATTACCCAAGAGTTGCTGCGCGAAGACCTAGACAACCTGCTGTCAGAACTGACCCCGCAACAGCGAGATGTCATCATTCTGCGGTTTGGCTTAAAAGATGGTCGCGAACTGTCACTGGCGAAAGTCGGCGAACGACTGAATCTCAGTCGCGAGCGCGTGCGCCAGTTAGAACATCAAGCCTTGGCTCATCTGCGCCGCAGAAGAGGGAACGTCCAAGAGTATCTCGCCAGTTAAGCGATGGCTGATAGCGATTGGCTATTAGCTCAACAACCACAACGGGAGGGAAGGAGAGTGCAACCGCTTCCCCTCCCGCTTTTTTTTGGGAAGAGAGTTTCCGGAATATTTTTGGATCCCCCACCCCGATCGCCCGATCGCGATCGCGCCACCTAGGGCAATTCTAGGCCAGAGCAATTCTAGTAGCGGCAGATTCACCGCAGATTTATCCTCCGCGACACCTGGGAGATTGGTGGGGGTGCCAATCAACCCGACCCCAGAATTCCAGGGTAAAAAAATCACCCTTCGCCAGTTAGGAATCGGGAGTCCCAGCCGGGGAAAGGCCAGGATCCACAGGCCAAACCCAGCCCCCACCAGAGGCAATCGAATTTGTTTCAGGTGGGGGTTTTCACTGTTGGGAGCCACAGAGATTCGCCTCGGTGAGAAGCGCGAACCCTGCCAGTCAATCCGGTGGAGTGGGGGGCGATCGGGCCAAAGCGAACCCAACCCCCAGGGCAATCCAGAAAATTGAATAAATATTTTTGCAGATTCCACGTTTTAGGGTCAAAACATGGTATAATTCTATTTTTAAGACAGGAATTTCTAACTTGCCCTTGTTGTAAAGACAGCGGCACAACTGCCGTTGGGGGTTGGCGGTTTATCTCGCAAGCGGGATAAATTCTGCGCCAGTTCCGATGAACGGCTGAACGAAGCCGTTAGGGAAGTTGTGTTTTTATAGAGATTACATTCCGCCGTGCAAACCCAGGAAAATTAGGCAAAAACTGTTAATTGGTCTTGGAATTCGAGTAACATGAGATTTAAAGCGAACCTCATTTCCTGCGGTTTAAAAAGTGGGAGAGCGCGTTCATCCGGGTCGAGGGTGAGCGTCAGCACCCGTTAGGTGCATATGGAAGTGCGGGCAAGACAAACCAAGACTAAAGTTTTATGCCGAGAAGAAAAAAAACCTTTCCATGCGGGCATAAGGGATATGGACAAATCTGCCATCGCTGCGCCCAAGACAAAGCGGCAAGGGAGCAAGCGGTAAGGTCCCTCGCCGAAAAACGACAGCAAAAAATGGAATGGGAGGCGAGTTTTGAGAAAGATCCCATCGATTTGAGATCCTTACCGGACTACGTGGTTCTCAAGGCACGCAATATCATAGATGGACTAAACGAGCGAAGGAACTATCGAGAATTTGGGGGAAAACGGTTGCGCCACGATCGCCGGATCGTGAGCATTCCCGTGACGCGAAATTACCGGATGATTTGCCGAGACGAAGGCAGCCTGATGGTTCCCGAAGCGGTTTTGTCACACGAAGATTACAATGTATGCAAGCCCGGGAGTTAGCTGCACCGAATCAATAAAACAGCCAATATCCATTGGAAAAAACTCATAAAAAATAAATTTTTACCTCGATCTGAAGACCCCGGGCAAAGTTCTTTACCCATGACAGCCGTCCGGGCCGATTGCGAGTGGATAGCGCTTAGGGATCCAACACCTGTAGATACACCCGTTCCAACTCGCGATCTCAACGGACAAGACATAGCCAATTGAGAGCGTGCGACTCATCATCACTCATGCAGATCTATTTAGATTACAGCGCAACCACCCCCACCCGACCCGAAGCGATCGCCGCGATGCAAAAAGCCCTCACCCAGCAGTGGGGAAACCCCTCGAGCATTCACCAATGGGGGCAAAGGGCCGCCACCGTCGTCGAAACTGCCAGAATGCAGGTGGCCAGTTTAATCAATGCCGCACCGGATGAAATCGTATTTACCGCCGGGGGAACCGAAGCCGACAACCTCGCCCTAGTGGGAATTGCGCGACGCTACCGGAAGCCACAGCACATCATCATTTCCAGCGTCGAGCATTCTGCCGTGAGTAAAACCGCTTTACTGTTAGAGCAATGGGGGTGGGACGTGACCCGGTTGCCCGTCAACCCCCAAGGAAGAGTGCATCCCCACGACCTGAAAAACGCCCTGCGGGAGAACACCGTCTTAGTGTCGGTCATCTACGGACAGAGTGAAGTAGGCACCGTGCAACCGATTCAGGAATTAGGAGAGATAGCCCGTGCCGCCGGCGTGTTATTTCACACCGATGCCGTGCAGGTAGTGGGGCGGATGAAGGTAGACTTGCAGCAGTTGCCCGTGGATTTGCTGTCCCTGTCGAGTCATAAAATTTACGGACCGCAAGGAGTGGGGGCGCTTTATCGGCGCGAGGGAGTGGAATTAGTGCCCTTGTTAACTGGTGGCGGGCAGGAATATCAATTGAGATCCGGGACCGGGGCCGTGCCCGCGATCGCCGGATTTGGCATCGCCGCCGAACTTGCCGAGACAGAACTCGGCACCGAAACGCCCAGATTGAGAACACTGCGCGATCGCCTGTTTGACCGACTTGCCGATACCCCCGGAATGGTGGCCACCGGCGATCGCCTGCATCGCTTGCCCCACCATGCCAGCTTTTGCCTCACCGACACTCCCCGCATCTCAGGAGGCGAACCCATCACCGGCAGAACCCTAGTCCGACAGATGAACCTTGCCGGCATCGCCATCAGTTCCGGATCCGCCTGTAACAGCGGCCAACTCAACCCCAGCCCCCTGTTATTGGCAATGGGGTACAGTCCCGCCGCCGCCACCGCCGCCATCCGCTTAACCCTGGGACGATACACCACCGAAGCCGATATTGACTGGACGGCAATGGTCCTGCAGCAAATCTTGGCTCGATTGAGACCCTCACCTGCCTTATCAAACGTCTGAAGCGATCGCGCTTTAAAATAGCACAACATTAAAATAAAGTCAACTGCTCCCAGACACAATCATCGGATTGAATTTGGCGCGGCATGAGTTTTCCGAGTTCCTTGAGGCCACCGAGTCGTTTAATCGTAGCAACGATTGTAGGAATGCAATAATCATTCATTTCTTCCAGCACTTGACGCGAATTAAACCGCAGGGTGAGCCAATCCTGGGTTGCCAAATCGTTGTCTCGCTGATTATCCTCAGCAATGCGGTGTTTCTTGCTATGCCAAAAGTCACCATCAGTTTCCACACTAATTTTTCCGCTAATCGTAGCAACGATTGTAGGAATGCAATAATCATTCATTTCTTCCAACACTTGACGCGAATTAAACCGCAGGGTGAGCCAATCCTGGGTTGCCAAATCGTTGTCTCGCTGATTATCCTCGGCAATGCGGTGTTTATTGCTATGCCAAAAGTCACCATCAGTTTCCACATCGATTTTTCCGCGATCGCAGTAGAGGGCAAAATCGAGAAAATATTGCTTGTGGGTCACCTTCACCGACGCTTGACGCAAAGCATCGATTTTGCGTCGCTTCAACTCAGCCCAAAGGTGCGATTCGTTCCCGCAAAAGTGGAAGGTCAAAAGCCCGAAACGTAAGCGGGGCAAGGAACACAGTCCCTAAA
>NZ_JAYFEQ010000468.1:0-25076 GCF_055795085.1 Phormidium sp. CCY1219
TGCCAGAATTGTCGGAATTATCGATATCCCCAGAATTGTCGGAATTATCGATATTGCCAGAATTGTCGGAATTATCGGTATCCTCTGGATTCACCGTGAGGGTAAAGATATCGGTAACACTTGCTGCGCCATCGGTGGCGGTAACTGCGATCGCCACTTCACCCACATCCGCCGCAGTGGGCATCCCGCTAAAGGTGCGAGTTGCGGCATCAAAAGATAACCAACTCGGCAATCCACTTCCGCCCACAATTGCTGCACTATACGATAACGAATCGCCATCGATATCGGTAAAGGTATTGGCGGCAAAACTGACATTAAACGCACTGTTTTCTGTGGCGCTAAAATCATTAATTGGATTGGCCACTGTTGGCGCATCATTGACTGGCGCGATCGCAATATTTGCCGTTGCCGTTGCCGTACTAAATGCCGTGTTTTTGCCATTGGTACTGGTATCTGCCGTGGCGCCGTTGTTACCAGCGGTTCCATCCCAGGCGCGGAAGCGAATGCCCGGGGCAATATTGCCGTTAAAATCAGCAGCAGGAACGAAACGAATGCTGGCATTACTGTTTAACAATCGGGCAGTTGTTGCCCCCAAATTGCCTAAATCCGTCCAACTATTTCCATCTAGAGAATATTGCCAATTGCCATTGGTATTATCCACGGCGGTAACGGCAATACCGGATACCTGATGCGGATTTGTGTCGCTGAATTTGCCATTAATTAGAGTGGCCACTGACGTAGCGGCGGGGTTCGTGGTATCTTCATCAATAGAAGGCAAATTAATTGCGCTGCTATTGTCCAAAATCGGCGCATTGTTTAAGCTTAACCCAACCACTAGCGGATCGTGGTCGGAAACGCGAAACTCGTCCGCTGCGTAGAGACTGGCATGATTAAATTCGCTGCTATAATCCAGGGCATCGGGTTCGTCGGCGTTGATATGCCATTTGCTGCCGGCGACAAATTGGGAATGTAAGCTATTGTTGGCAAAGGCATAGTCGAGAGACCCCCATTGTCCGTCAAAGACGAAAGAAGAGGTATTGGGGATGAGATTTTGATAACCAGAGTTGGCGATCGCCTGAATCGGATCTTCTTGGGCGTAGGCATTAAAATCGCCAAGGGTTAAAATATCTGGGTCGTTACTCCCTGTGGGGTCTCCTGACAACCAAGATGTTACCGCATTGACGCCTTCCACGCGCCGTTGATTCCAGGCCCCTTGTCCGTCGTCGGCATCGGCATTCGGACCGGTTCCGCTACCGCCTTTTGACTTCAAATGATTGACAGCGATCGTGAATTTTTCCCCATAACTGGGACTGGTGGAATCGGCAACAGTAAAGGTTTGCGCCAAGGGAGTGCGGTTGCTATCGCTACCCGCAAAAATGCCTGGGGTATTTAAAATAGCAGCAGTTCCCGTGGTGGAAACCACGCCGGGTTTGTAGAGAATCCCCACGGCAATTTCATCAGACCCGATTTGCCCGACGCCGGGATTGACAAAACTGTACGTTCCCGCCCCAGCAACTGCATTGAGGGCGTCGGTTAAATCCTGAATTGCACTATTGGCACCATACCCATCATTTTCTAATTCCATCAACCCGATAATATCGGCATCGAGTTTCGTAATGGCGGCCACAATCTTATCCCGCTGACGGATAAAATCGGCCTGGGTTTTTGCCCCTCGGGCGGTGGGGAATCCGCCGCCATTGCCATCGCCATTAAAGAAGTTTTGCAGGTTCAAACTGGCAACTTGAATATCTCCTCCCACTGCAGGTGCAACAGCGGGCCGGGGGTTACTCGCACTAAAGTTTTGTCCGGTTTGGGTTTGCACGCGATACTCGCCGAAGCGATGGTCGAGAATGCCGGTAATATTGGTGATAGTGTCCCCGGCGCGCAAGGGATTGGTGGGAGTGAGGGGATTGCCGCCCCGGGCGTGGATAATGGGGGTGGGATTCGCTTGGGAACTGCCGTCATCGAGGATAATGTGCCGTTTGGCAATATCGGCGAGATGTGCCGTATATCCGGCCACATCGGGGGAATTATTTTGGGTGAATTGTTCCAGTCTGCCATTGGCGGAAAGGGTCACTTGCCCGAAGCGATCGAGGTTGAAGTGTTCCGTGACGGTGAGATTGCCCGAGGTTGACCCGACGTTAACCAACATCCCTTCGTAGGGTTCCCAGTCGGTGAGATTGGCCAAGGGCAAGGTGACGGAAGTGGCAGTGGGCAGGGAATTGCCGTTACTGACTACGGTGAGGTTTGCTAAGTTGGTGAGTTGGGTGAGGGTAGTGCCGTTGCTGGTGAATTCTGCCACTTCACCGATCGCGCGAACTTTATCCCCGACGCTGACATCTACGAGGGTTGTCGGATCGTAGAGGAATATACCTTCCGAGGTGGTGAGGTCGGCATCGGCGTCGGTATCTTCTTCTTGCAGGAAAAACCCTTGCAGTCCGGTGTTGCCTTGAAAGTCGCCCACCACAATGCCTTCTATGACCACCGTGTCTCCCACTAAGGGACTGGCATTGCCATTGCCTTGGATTTGGTGGATGGGGGCGATCGCCATCTCCCGAGGCGACCCGATATCGTTGCCCGAATTATTCACCGTCGCCGTACTGGTATTGCCGATTCCCACCGGCGTAGTGCCGCCATCGGTACTGGTTGCCCAGTAGTTCCCTACCCGATTATCGGCCAATCGGTTAGTGAGATATATGGAACGGCCAACCGGATCGGGAAATCCTCCCACACCGTAATCTACCGTGTCCAGGGCGTTGTTATGGGTTGTGTCATCGCCGCTATAGCTGGCAAAGTCCGGCCACAGACTTATCTTGTCCCCGCCGTTATTCAGGAGCATGTTGCCCCAACCGGTGACGGCGATAAGATTGAGACCCGTTCCCCAAGCGGCCTCAAACTCTGCCGCACTCACATCGCCTGCATTGTATAAAATTCCAGCTTGGTTGGGAGGAATGGTGCCGCTGGCGATATTGGCTGCCGTGTGAGGCGTGCCATCATCGTCGTCGAGGACATACCCCGACAGATCGACGGGTGCATGGCTCACATTATATAGTTCGACCCACTCCCAGTCTGGCTCCGGACTGTCAGGATCGAACATAATCTCCGAGATGACCAACGGACCGACCGTAGGGGCAACGTCAAAGTTAAAGGAAAAGTCGTCCCCGCCCGTCCCGTCGCCGTTGCCGTCGAGGGCGTCAGCAGTGCCGTCGGTATCGGTGACGTTGCCAGCATTGACGGTGACGGTGAGGGTTTCCCCGGGACTGAAGTTACTGGTGGGAGTCAAGGTAAAGGTTTGTCCGCTACCGCTTACCGTTGCGGTCACCATGCCGCTGGCGGTTCCGCTCAGATTATACCAATCCCCGATCGCGCTTATCGGTTCGCTAAACTCAATCTGAATTGGGGCATTCGCCGGCACCCCCGTTGCCCCATTTGCGGGACTCACTATCGATACCGTTGGGGGAACATCTACAGGCAGGTTTTTTGTGCCCGGGGTATTGAGTGCCTCGCCAACGGCGGGGGTTCCCGTGAAGCCGGCGAGACCCTCTCCGTGAAAATCGTTGCGCGTCCAGTCACTCGCGGTATCGGTATCGGTGCCGTTGGGTAGCCGAGACGCAGCGCCCGGGATAAAGGAGATGCCATCGAATCCGGGGGTCAAGATGACGCTGGCGTAGGTGCGATCGCCACTATCTCCATCGCTGACGGCAATCTCATCGACAATCGTCGTCCAAGGGGTACTCTCGAGGGTACCATCGTTGTTCGTATCCAGGTCATTCCCCACCGTCCCGGAAAAGTTCTCCACCAGCAACAGGGTTTGCGTGCCATTTTCCAGTTGGTTACTTAAAAACCCGGTGTGCCAATAGCCATTCCCATCGGTGGTTCCGAGGGTATATGCCCGGTCTATTTCCCCCGATGCCGATGCGTCCCCTTCCACCAGCACCAGGCTCAATGACGAATAGTCGGTATTCGCCGTGCCAAAAATCTCGATATATTCGTGGGTATCGGTTCCGGTGTGGTTGAACAGGAATTCGTTAATGATAGGCGTCATAGATGAAACCCCCGATGAGTAGATGCTGGCAGTCCGGGACGATATGGGTTCCCTGCGGCTCCTTTTTGTGCCGAGAGAACACAGCGGCTATCGTGATAATATGCTGATTTTACCCCCCTGTGGCGTTTGACGATCGCCGCTGTTAATTATCGTTACAAATCTTCATCAATCTGAGTATCACACGCGGGAATTTTTGGCAAGGGGTATCGCACCCCTTGTTTTCGGCAGCGCTGGCAGCACATCCCGGTAAATGCTCACCCCGGTGTTAGCGCAACAATAAAATTACCGTTTGCATCGAACCGACAATCACCCCCAAGATGCCGCCTAAATTCACGATCGCTTGCAATTCACTTTGCACGATCCCTTGTACCGCAATTTCCAATTGTTCCGGCGATGTCCCTTTAACGCGATCGACAATTACCTGGTCGATATTTAAAATCGGGATAGCTTTCGCCACGATATTTTCTAAATCCCGCTCTAAATAGCGTTCTAAAATCAAGGCTAATTCTTGAGAAACCAGACCCAAAGAAGCACTCACCGCTGAGGATGCTTGAAGTCGTTTTAGCACTAACATGGCTACATGTTCCCAGTTGACCGACTGGCTCAATCCCTGGAGTAAATCCGTGCCGCGCGTTTGAATGTAAGTGCGAACGCTTTCGCGCATGGTTTTTCGCAATTGGCGCACGGTAGAAACGGGGAGATTTTGTAGGGAAACATTTTGCAACCATTCTTGCAGGCGAGTTCGCACGCCGAGGGTGACGATCAGTTCGGAGATGCGATCGTTGGCGTCTTCTTTTTCATCGAGACAATAGGTTCGCAGGCGGGTGAGAGCATTGCGGAGTCCAAACAGATTGGCAACCACCCAATAGGTGCCGCTGGTTTTTTCGCGAAATCCTTCATCGATTAGGGTGATATTGCGATCGGTGAGAAAATCTACCAAAGTTTGCCGGATGGCATCGGGAGGAAGAACCGCCGCGAGCAACCAATCCGATAGCTGACGCGCTTGGCTTTCGCTGAGTTGAAATTCGAGCAGAACTTGGTCGAAAATTTGATTGAGTTGGGGTTCGAGGAAGTCTTCTCGGCGGGCTAAAACGCGGATAACGCGGGGTAAGGATTCCCCGAACAAGTCTCGCAGGATGCCGGCGAGAATTTTGGCGGTTTTTTGTTCCGTGTCGGATTTGAGTTGTGCCAGTGCCAGTTCGAGCAACCACAAAATTGCCCCCTGGATCCGTTCGGTTTCCAGGAGTCGCCGCGCCAGGTTTTGCAGTTCTTCTGGGGTCAGCAGAGACCCCATAATCGTATCGGCAACCCGCTTTGCCAACCGGGCTTGGTTCCGGGGAATCAAACCGGGGGTAAAGGGCACCCGACGTTTGCCAATGTAGTAGGCGCGGTAGGGGCGGAATAACATTTTGATGGCTAAATCGTTGGTGAAATAGCCAATCACTCCCCCGGCGATCGGTGGCACAAAGTAAACCCAAAGAGTGGATAGATCCATCAGCTACCTAGTTGGTCTTCGTCAAGGGTTTGATGGGCGATCGCGCCTGTATTAACGCGAATTGCTCAAATTTTAACGCTTAACGCTGACCTTTTGTTACAACCAACACTCCCATCATGCCACCTGCAAGGGGATAGTGTGTGGCATGGGCAAATCCCGCTTCCCGGGCAAGCTGAATTTGCTGCGGTCCGGGGGGAAATTTTTCCAGACTCGGAGTGATGTAAGCATATTCATCCTCAAGTCCATTCGCGGTGGCAACCGGCACCACGATCGCCTGCAAGCACCACTGCTGAAACCCTCGCACCAGGGAATTGCTGGGGTGATGGAAGTCCAGGATTGCGGCTGTGGCACCGGGTTTAAGCACGCGATGCAATTGGCGCAGACTGCCTGCAATATCAGTAACATTGCGAAGACCATAACCCATTGTTGCCGCATCGAAAAAATTATCCGCAAACGGCAAGTGCAAAACATTGGCTTCCACCCAGGAGATCTTGGGGGGCGGATAATGGGTTTCGCTGCGCTGACGGGCAATTTCGAGTTGCGCCGATGAGAAATCCACCCCAAACACTTCCCCCGAGGACCCCACTTGTTCTGCCAGCAGGATAGCTAAATCCCCGCTACCACAGCACAGATCCAGGCAGCGATCGCCCGGGCGCGCATGGCTCCATTTCACGGTCATCATCTTCCAGATCCGATGCTGACCCAGGCTCAACCAATCGTTTAGCCGATCGTAAACCGGGGCAATGCGGTTAAAAATGCCTTGAATTTCAGCTTCGGAAGCGGTTGGCGGTCCGGAAGGCAAGCAGGAGGCGCGATCGCCGTCAGAGGTTTTCATCATGGATGATAGCGGGTACAGGTCAGGGCGATCGCCACTTGCTGCACGCTCAGATGCAGCATTTGCAGTTGATCCTCGCGCAGGGTGCAAGGTTGTTTCCACTGCAGGGACAGCAGGGCGATTTTTTCGTTCCGGAAAAGCACCGGGATCGCTAAATGGGCTTGGATGCCAGAATTTTGATAGTGAGGCACCTCGGAGAGATTGTCATCTTTGGCAACGTTTACGGAAATTTGCACCGTATCCGAGGCGATCGCTTCGAGGGTTAACGGGTCTTCCGCCAACCAGTTTTCCGCCGTACCCTCTACGGTGTAAATCCCTTCTCCTGCGGCTAGACTCCCTCCTTCCATTAATTGTAAAATGCAGATATCTGCCGAGAAGTTTTCCCCAAACGCTTTCGCGATCGGTTCCAAACATCCCTCTAAACTGTCAGACTCTTGCACTACCCCCACAATCGTCATCAGCAGGTTAGTTTGCGCTTCGGCGCGTCGCAGTTCCTCCGTGCGCTGCTTGAGCAACTCGTAGGTTTCCGCCGCCCGTTGCACCACCTGCTTCAGTTCGTGGGGATCCCAAGGCTTGGTAATGTATTTGTAAACCTGCCCGGAGTTAATCGCCTCTACCAGGTCTTCAATATCCGTAAATCCGGTGAGGATAATCCGCACCGTATTGGGGAATTGGGGCACCGTTTTACTGAGAAACTCGGTTCCCTTCATCTCCGGCATCCGCTGGTCCGAGATGATGACGGCGACTTCTCCCTCTTCGGAGAGAATCTCTAAAGCACTCACCCCACTATCGGCTTTGAGTACCTGAAACTCTCGCCGAAAGGTGCGGTAGAGCAGATCCAGATTATCTGGTTCGTCATCGACAACCAGCATTTTGGGTTTTTTTCGTCGTCGCTCTAGACTTTTCAACTGACTTCTGATGTTATCGAGTTCAGGAATTGCGTTTTCCATAACACATTAGTGACATTCTCCCACACTGCATCCCAGATTACAGGGTAGGCTTCCTCCAATCCTCGAGGGTTAGCCACATCTCTATCCCTCTGGTATTCCCAAGACGGACAACCATGCAGCATGCGCTCTGGTCTTTCTGACTGTGGCACCCCACTCCGGACAAGAGTACGGAAGTTACACTCCAATCGGGTATCCTCCCGAGCAGTATGAGGATAGAGTCGGCATCCCGGGCTTGACGGTTAGCTTGACTCCATCCTAGTGCATTGCCGGGAGTTCGGACAAGCATTCTCTCAATTGGGAATTGAGAATTGAGAATTGGGAATTGGGAATTGAGAATTTTCTCTCTGGTTCCTTGGCTTTGCCCGAAAATGGGCATTCAGAGGCTCCACCTCCCACCCCCTGTTTTCTGAGAAAAATTACCAGTTGGCAATTACACCGCTTTAATGTTCGGCTTTGCCTTTCGCTTACCATATTTAGCGCGATTTGTCAAGCTCAATTTTGAGTCATCCGGGACAAGTATTGTGAGATAAACCGAATTGGCCAAAAGATTTATACCAAGTTTATGTTCTCCTTCGCCCCTCACCCCACCGACGCTTCATCGCTTACACTACAGTAGAGATAGGGGGACTGATGCCAGTCTTTGCCCCCAATCCAGATGGGAGCTTCCCGGAAAAAACGGCACAACCATGAGCAATTTCCCCGATTTTACTGCCCAAGGCTACCAAATTCAAAAAGAACTCGGCCACAACCGGGCGGGGGGTCGCGTGACCTACCTCGCCGATCGCCTGCCATCTTTGGAGCCGATGGTCATCAAACAATTTCAGTTTGCCACCAGCGGTGCGGATTGGTCCGCCTACAAAGCCGTGGAACGAGAAATCCAAATTCTGCAACAGCTCAACCATCCCGGCATTCCGAAATACCGCGATGCCTTCGAGACCCCGGATGGATTCTGCATGGTGCAGGAGTACAAAGCGGCTCAATCGTTGGCCATGCGGCGCAGCTTCGATGCAGAAGAAGTCAAGCAACTGGCGATCGCCGCATTAGAAATATTAGTTTACCTACAAACCCGATCGCCCCAGGTGATTCACCGCGATATCAAACCCGAGAACATTTTAGTCAGCGATCGCCTCGACCTCTACCTCGTGGACTTTGGTTTCGCCCAACTCGGTGCGGGAGAAGTCGCCATGAGCAGCATGGTGAAAGGCACAATGGGATTCATGCCCCCAGAACAACTGTTAAATCGGCAACTCACCACGGCGTCGGACCTCTACGGACTCGGTGCCAGCTTGATTTGCCTGCTCACCGGCACCCCCTCCAGCGCCATTGGCGACTTAATCGACGACGATTATCGGATTGATTTCAAACAGCGGGTGCCGAGAGTGAGCCTGCGCTGGATCCAGTGGTTGGAACGAATGGTACAGCCCGATCCGCGCGATCGCTTTCCCGACGCCGCCACCGCCTTAAACGCCCTGCAACCCATTTACGTGGTTCGCACCCCGGAAATTGTCATCCAGCCAAATGCCTTGCACCTCGTCGCCGCAGAAGTGGGCGAAACCCTCACCCAAACCATCAGCGTGAAAAACTCAGTCTCCGATACGGTACTGATGGGAAAATGGGACGTGGCCCCCCATCCCCACGATCCGCCGCATACCCCGGACTTTCACCCCTGGATTGCCTTTCAACCGGCCACCTTTAACGCCAATCGCGTCCATTGTCACCTCAAGGTGGATACCAGCCAACTCAGAGCCGGCGAAGAATACCACAGAACCCTGCGCTTGCATTCTAATTCCTCGCAAGCTACCATGACCCTGCCGCTGACGGTGGAAACCGCAGCGATTCCGATTACTCGGAAAACACTGCCCTACAGTGCCCTGGGACTGTTATTTTTATCCTCCGGGGCCGGGGCAATGCTGGCGCTCCATTCGATCGCCGCCCCGATCGCGATCGGCGCGAGTGGATTTTTAGCTTGGGCGGGACTATCTAAACTGGCGGGACATCAGGGATTTGCCGTAAAATTTCTCCTGACCTTAATGGCCACCTCCATTGGTGCCGGAACCATCGGATTTACCCTGGGTATGGCTGCCGGTGCGAGCCTGATGGGCGCTTGGGGCACTGCCGCTACTTTAGCCGCCACCGTGGTGACCGGGAGTGCTTTACTGTTTTCCGCCAGAGGAGTGCAAAAACAATTCGGCACCGGCTTAGCTACTGGCATGTCCCTGCTGACGGCAGCTTCCGGGATTAGCTGGGGGATTGGCTTGCAACTGGGATTGTGGACGCCCTTGCTGTTGGCCACAGTTGCGGTGACGGGTTTACCGGTGGTGAGCGTCATGTTACTGCTTCCCTGGCAGCGATCGCGTCGCCTCGCTCAGTATCGCCGCTCTGAAGAACATTTAATTAAACCTTAACCTCAGTTCGATGGGTTGTTAAATTTTCTTAAAATTCTCAGGGAAAGACTCTCTAAAATTCGGCCAAAATAAGTTAGAAAGAACCGGGCAGGGGTAAAATAAGAGACAAGACCAAAACAATTTTTTCCGAAGCGCTGGAACACTCAGCCAAAACTAGAAAAACCGAATCGAACTCGGGATGAGTTTAGGGGCTATGGGAGAGAAATAAGGTAGGGTCGAATCGGGAGGGGTTCGGTCTCGCGCTTTTCCCTTTATCCCCCATGCGCGATCGCGAAGTTGGGCTGAAAAAAATGGAAAACCGCGCTTGGAGTTTTGGGTCGCGCAGAGCGGCGAGTCGAGGATTTCGTGCTGTGTGCCAATCGATTGCGAGCGATCGCGCGCTTTCATCAGTTAAATAAAGCCATCAAATCTGTTAGGAAACAATTAAGCCCTATGCTGAAACTATGGCGTTTAAGTGTTGCAATAATCGGCTCGGTCTCCTTGTCTTTATTGGCTTACTGGCAACTTTCTGCCAACTCTCAGGAACACCCGGGCTGTTTTATGGTAGATAAAGGCGGCGAATTAATCGACTTGTCGCTTCTTTGTCCTTCCCCGGCGGAACCAGAAGAGCCAACCTTGGGCACGGGGGATGTGCAAGTCACCTTAAGATGGTCTACCGCCGACGATCTGGACTTGGCGGTGAAAGACCCCAGTGGCGAAATCGTCTCTTACCAACAGTCCGAAATTGCCTCGGGAGGAGAATTGGATGTAGATTCTAATGCCGGCTGCGGGCAAACCACCACCAATCCGGTGGAAAATGTATTTTGGCCCACCGGCGGCGCGCCCACTGGGGAGTATGAAGTGCAGGTAAATCTTTTCCAGCGCTGTAACAATTCCAGCGGACCTATCGAATATACCGTCACCTTATTGGTGAAAGGCAATAGCGAAACCAAAACCGGAACTGTCGATGATAATAACTCCACTGTTACGATTCCCCTCTCGGTCCGGGAGGCGACAGAATAGCCCGTGGGAAGCCAGACTCGAGCAAAATGAGAGTGGCGATCGCACCGCAGAGGTTTGGGGAAAGTGGCTCCACTTCTCCCAGGATCGAGGCGATCGCACTAAAATAGTTGCTATCAGCATCGAGCGCGAAAAAACATGAGCAACTTCCCAGACTTTGCTGAGTATGGCTATCAGGTCATCCGCGAATTAGGCCACAATCGGGCAGGGGGTCGAGTGACCTACCTCGCCATAAAAACGGGAAACACAGAGGGCGGGTGCGATGTTTCCCCGGGGGGCGATCGCGCTGACCCGACCCACGCCTCCATCCCCCAACCGGACTCCCGGGTTGCTATCAAGCAGTTTCAGTTTGCCAGTACCAGTGGCGCGAGTTGGGCCGATTATGACGCCTATCAGCGCGAAATTCAAGTCCTGCAAGGATTAAATCACCCCGGTATCCCCCGCTATCTCGATTCGTTTCAAACGGCGGGGGGATTTTGCATCGTTCAGGAATACAAACCTGCCGAGTCCCTTGCGGTTTCTCGTCCTTGGACGCCCACCCAAATCAAGCAACTGGCCATTGCCCTGTTAGATATTCTAGTTTATCTGCAAAATCGCATTCCCCCGGTCATCCATCGCGACATCAAACCGGAAAATATCTTAGTGGATGACAGTTTGAACGTTTATTTAATCGATTTTGGCTTCGCTCATATCGGTGAGGGTGAAGTGGCGATGAGCAGCATCGTCAAAGGCACTCTGGGATTTATGCCCCCGGAACAGTTATTCAATCGCGAGTTAACGCCGGCATCAGATTTGTATGGGGTGGGGGCAACGTTGATTGCCTTGTTGACGGGAACGAAATCAATTGATATTGGGAATTTAATCGATGCAAATTATCGAATTCATTTCCAGAATCGGGTGAAAAAAATCAGCCAGTCTTGGGTGGAATGGCTGGAAACAATGGTGGAACCGAAGCCGAAAAACCGCTATTCGGATGCGGCGACGGCGTTAGAGGCGCTCAAATTGGTTGAGGTCAGCCGCACCCCGCAAGTGGTTTCTAGCCATCAGATCGTGCAGTTTCGGGCAACGGAATTGGGCGAAAAACTGACGCAAACTATCGCGATAAAAAATCCGGTGGCGGGTACGATGTTGCGCGGCAGATGGGGGGTGGCAAGCAGCGATCGCGATCGGCCTTTTACTACGAAGGGTCATCCCTGGATTTCGATTTCGCCGGCTCGATTTAAAGGCAATCGCGTCCACTGTAAGATTACGGTGGATACGAGTCAGTTGATGGCGGCTAAAATCTACGATCGCGAGTTATTGTTGCACGCCAATACCAGTCAGAAGTTATATCGAATTGCGTTAAAATTAAGGACGGCTCCCGAGCCGATGGAAGCGATAAAATTGCCTTATCGGTTGCTGGCGGTGTTGCTGAGTTTGGCGGTAGCAACGGTGTGGACTTGGCCGGTGAATTTCTCGAGCAATTTTCTCGTTTTGGCTCGTGAGGGAACGATTGGGGGATTGCTGATGGTGTGGTTGTTGTTGTGGGGGATAATTTCCAGCGTGAAAGGCATGGCGGAACATCCCGCCGCCGCCGGTAGTGGCGCGATCGCCGGTGGGGTCAGCGGTTCCCTGGTGGGTGCAACCTGTGCCCTGGGGTTTGGGATTGGCGGGATGACGGGGGTGCCCGCCGCCCGGGAAGCGGCGATCGCCAGTTGTATGCTGGGATTGTTAGCAGGTGCCTATGCCGGGTTGGGAACGGAATTGTTCGTGACAAAGTGCTACAAGCAGTGGAATTCCAGCGATATGGCGAGAACTGTGGCGGGGGCGATCGCTGCCGGGGTGGCCGGCGCTTGGCCGCTGTTTGCCGCCACAAAGTCTCTCACGTCTGGCTCGGCATTTTTCCTGTTGATAATTGTAGGAATTTTAACCGGGACTGCTGCGGGAAGTTTAGTGGATGAAATCGACACCCAAACTCGCAGAAAGCGGGTGATGCGCCTGCGGACAAAGCAAAAAGCAAACCGGGGTAAATTGTCGGTACCGAAGTATTTTTCCTTGGCTCTCTCGTTGGTGACGGTGGCATTTGGCATGAGTGTGGGAATCGGATTGCAAGTGGGATTTTGGCGTCATCTTTTCGCGTTTTTGCCATTATTGGTAACGGGAATTGCCTGGGCACAACTTGTCTATCCCCATTGGCAGCGATCGCGCCAAGTGGCTGAATATCATCAGTCAAAATCCCATCGAATTCAGCCTTAGTGAGAAGTCGTAGGGTGGCCACGAGCCACCTACAATTATTATGTACTCGTGCAAAAATAATTGCAGAGGGGAGGGTGGGCAGAACCACTCGAGAGCGGTGCCAAACGCGCATCTGTTCTCAAACTGCCCACCCTACAAACCGCTAGGAACCTTGACAAAAGTCAAGCATTGTGGTAATTTACGAAGGCTAACGCAGGGGAAAATTAAACCCAATCAAAACGCTACAATTGAGAGAAGATTTAATCAAAAACAGCAATTATGGTAAACTACAATTCACTGCAAAACTTACCGGATGCAGCAGAACTGCCATCCTCTGACGATACCCCGGTGGATAACGAACTACAAAATTTAATTCCCGGCTTGCTACGAGCCATTTTAAGTCATATTTGGTCGGCGCGTCAAGACTGGTTTTTTGGCGTGAATATGGGCGTGTATCATGCCACAGGAGAGAATCCGAGAATCCCGATTGTCCCCGATGGATTTCTCAGTTTGGGAGTGCCGCGTCGGGTAGAACCCGACGGACGCAAAAGTTATATTGTGTGGTTGGAAAACAACATTCCCCCAAGGTTGGTGTTGGAATGCGTATCGGCAACCTATGGGGGAGAATACGATGAGAAAATGCAGATTTATGCGAAATTGGGCGTGCTGTATTACGTGATTTATAATTCCCAATTTAACCGACGCGATCGCCACGAGGTGTTAGAGGTTTATCAGTTAAGGGAGGGACAATACATTCGCCTACCCGGAGAACCGGTCTGGATGCCGCAAATCGGATTAGGGATTGGACGAGAAATTGGCACCTTTGAAAATTGGCAGCGGGAGTGGTTGTACTGGTACGATGAGCAAGGAAACCGCTATCCGACGCCGGAAGAAATCGCCCAGGGAGAACGCCAGCGCGCCGAAACCGAACGCCAGCGCGCCGAAACCGAACGCCAGCGCGCCGAAACCGAACGCCAGCGCGCCGATCGCCTCGCGCAACTGCTGCGAGAACGGGGACTCGACCCGGATAGTTTATCGGAATAAAGGGTTTCGATCGCAGATGAACGCTTTGCAGCGATTTGAGGTCAAAAACCGGGCAATAATTTAGAATTCCCCATCCTCTTCTTCTGCCAAATCCTGATATAATTCTTCTAAGCTTTGATGTTGCAGGCGACGGGAAACCCGGCGATATTTTTTCGATTCCAATTTGGGTTCGTGTTGTTGAGTGCCCTTGCGCTTGGTTTTCACTTTAACGCTGGATTCGGGATTGCTTTGTTGCTGGAGGGTCTCTTGATAGGCGATCGCTTCTTCCAGGAAATCCAAATAATAATCATAGCGTTCCCAGTCGCCGCGCACCACACAGTTGGGTTCGTCGCGATGCAAGCAGTCGCTAAACTGACAGTTTCCTTGTCGCAATCGTTGGCGCGCTTCGGGGAAATAGTGGGCTAATTCTCGCGGGGGAAAATCAAGAGTGGGTTGATTGAATCCCGGGGAATCTGCCAGCAATCCGCCACTGGGCAATTCAAATAATTCCACATGGCGGGTGGTATGGCGTCCGCGTCCCAGCTTGCCCGATACATCGCTAACGCGAAGTTCGGCGGAGGGAATTAACTGATTGATTAAGCTAGATTTGCCCACACCGGAAGGACCGGAAATTACGGTAATTTTATCGTTGAGTGTAGCGAGGAGGGTATCGATGCCGATGTGATTTTCTACGCTAATAAATAGGGGGTGATAACCCCAGAGTTGCAGACGATGTTGCCAGTCGATTTGCTCTGCTTGTGAGACCAAATCGATTTTATTTAAGCATAGAGAAACACAGAGGCCAGTGGATTCCGCTTTGACCAAGAAGCGACTGAGTTGATGGGGGTCGAGAGTCGGTTCGGCGATCGCAAACAGGAGGAGCAATTGGGTTGCATTAGCCACTGGGGGGCGGTCCAGTTCGCTGGCGCGAGGGAAAACCCCAGCGATCGCGCCGCGCTGACCTTCCCAATCCGGTTCTTCGACGATCGCCCGATCGCCCACCATCACCTGCTGACCGATTTTTTTCAAGCGCGATCGGCGCGTACACAGGAGGGTGCGACGAGGGGGAATTGGAGGAAGGCGATCGTCACTCGCCTCAGTGCTTTCAAACGCCACCCGTTCCCGTTTGAATTGAGAGAACGCCGCTTGCACGGAGCGATCGTCTAATTGTACCCGATAAAAATTAGCTTGCACCGCCAGAACCGTTCCGGTTAATTCCTCATTATCTGTGGGGGGCGAGTCCTCCGTTGCATGGGTTGCATTGGTGAGGGTAATGAGGGTTTGAGACCCCGGAGTGGTGGGGGGTTCGGGATATTGTGGAGGAGGGTTCCCGCTCAACTCAGAAGGAGGACGCGATCCTCCCTGAGAGGAGAGGGGGGGAGGAGCGATCGCTGCCACCCGGGGGAGAGACAGCACAGAAGACTGACCGATTTGCGGTAGAGAAAGCGAAGGGATGGGGTGTTTGCCTACACTCATGCTTCAGCGATCGCGCGACGAACCTTCAGAGCAAAAAAGCCAGATCGTTCCTCGATCTGGTCGATTTCGTGACCTTCCATCGCCAGACTATCCGGCACCTGTTCCATCGGTTCTCCCGGGTCGAGCCACACTTCCAGAAGTGCTCCGGGTGCCATTTTTTCCAAACGCAGCTTCGTGCGAACGAAATTGATCGGACAAGGAGTGCCCCGCAAGTCGAGAGTGGGGCAAGTTTCCTGTCCGGTAGTGGTTGGTTCTAGGGGATGCGTCACTTATTAAATAGCCCTCCTAAGAATCCTTCTATGCCGCCTTTGCCAATCCGTTCTCCTTTAATTTTGGCTAACTTTTCGAGTAATTCGCGTTCTTCCGCCGTCAGTTTAGTGGGAATTTCGATGGCGATCGTAATCAGATGATCCCCACGTTGAACCGGGTTGCCCAACTTCGGCACCCCTTTGCCTTCTAAAGTGAGTACGGTATTGGGTTGAGTCCCTGCCGGAATCAGCAATTCCGAGGGGCCATCCACCGTATTCACTTCCAGGCGACAGCCCAAGATAGCTTGCAAATAGCTAATCTTCACCTCAGAGCGGATATTAATTTTATCGCGCTGAAACTCCGGGTGTTCGTTCACAAACAAGTAAACGTACAAATCCCCCGGGGGGCCGCTGCGCGCCCCAGCATCCCCTTCCCCGGAGACCCGCAGGCGAGTTTCATTATCCACCCCAGCCGGCACGGTGATTTTCAGTTTTTTCGTTTCTTGTTTTACCCCTGCGCCACCACAAGAAGAACATTTATCCTCAATGGTTTCTCCCGTGCCATTACAGGTGGGGCAAACCGAGACTTGAGTAAAACTACCGAAAGGGGTGCGGGTAGCGCGGCGAACCTGCCCGGTGCCACTGCAAGTGGAACAGGTGCGGGGGCGAGTGCCCGGTTTCGCGCCGGTGCCGCTACAAGTGTTGCAGGTTTCCAAGTGGCTGATGCGGATTTCCTTTTCCCCGCCGAAGACAGCTTCTTGGAAATCGATTTTCAGGTCAAGACGCAGATCGTCCCCACGCACCGGGCCGCCGCGTCGTCGTCCCTGAGTCCCTGCGCCTGCGAAACCGCTGAAGAAGCTTTCAAAGATATCGGCAAAACCCATATCGCCGAAGTCCCCGAAGCCCTGGCCTGCTCCTGCGCCCGAACTAACTCCCGCTTCGCCGAAGCGATCGTATCTGGCGCGGATTTCCGGTTCGGAGAGGACTTCATAAGCGAGGTTAATTTCTTTAAAGCGCTCCTCAGCGCCCTCTTCTTTATTGACATCCGGGTGATACTTGCGAGCCAACTTGCGGTAAGCACGTTTAATATCCTCTTTGTCCGCCGTGCGAGGGACACCTAGAATTTCATAGTAGTCGCGAGCCATAGAGCGCTTTTGGTAAGAATAAAATACAAAGGGGTATGCTACAAACAGACTGAGTGTTCTGAAGCTGAGAGTAGAGGCGAGTCCCAAACTGGGAGAGGATCCCGCACGCGGGTGGTTTCCCAAAATTTGGAGTCAGCTCGCCTTTGAGAGCGGCTAGTTACTCCGAGGGACTCAGTTCTTCTTCTTCTTCGGGTTTTTCTTCATCATCGGACTGGGTTTGCTCGTAGACGGCAATGCCCACCGAGAAGAGAATTTGCTGGAAAGCAGACATCTTTTCTTTGAGGTCTTCGACCGAGATTTTATCATTGCCGAGAGCGGCTTTTAATTCTTTTGCCGTTTTCTTGAGTTCTGCCTTCAGGTCATCACTGAGTAAAGCCAGATTATCTTTGACAGTCGCTTTATAATTATAGAACAGGCTTTCCGCCTGGTTCTTAATTTCTACCAGTTGTTGGCGACGGCGGTCTTCATCGGCATAGCGTTCGGCATCTTGGCGCATTTTTTCGATGTCCTCGTCGCTCAAGCCGCCGGTGCTGCTAATTTGAATGCTTTGTTCGCGTCCGGTGCCTTTATCCTCTGCCGATACATTGAGGATCCCATTGGCATCGATCTCGAAGGTTACTTCGATTTGCGGGACGCCGCGCGGTGCGGGGGGGATTTTGTCGAGCAGGAAATTCCCCAAGTTTTTGTTATCCTTGGACATTGCACGTTCCCCTTGCAAGACGTGGATTTCCACTTCTCGTTGACCGTCGGTGGCGGTGGAGAAGGTTTGGGAACGACTGGTGGGGATGGTGGTATTGCGCTCGATAATTTTCGTAAAGACGCCACCGAGGGTTTCGATGCCCAAGGAGAGGGGGGTGACATCTAACAGCAGGACATCTTGAACTTCCCCGCCCAAGACGCCGCCTTGAATTGCAGCTCCCACGGCTACGGCTTCATCGGGGTTAACCGAGCGATCGGGTTCTTGCCCGCCAAAAAACTCGCCAATGGCTTGTTGAACGGCGGGGATGCGGGTAGAGCCGCCGACGAGGATAATCCGGTCGATCTGTTCGGGACTGACATGACTATCTTCGATCGCCCGTTGCACGGGTTTGAGGGTTTCTTGGACTAAGTTGCTGACGAGTTCTTCAAATGTAGAGCGACTCAGTTCCATTTCGAGATGTTTCGGCCCGGTTTCATCGGCGCTGATAAATGGCAAGTTGATGGCGGCGAGTTCGCGGCTAGACAGTTCGATTTTCGCTTTTTCGGCGGCTTCGCGAATTCGCTGCACGGCCATTTTGTCTACCGACAGGTCGATGCCTTCTTGGATGCGAAATTCTTCTACCATCCAGTTGACGAGGCAAGTGTCGAAGTCATCGCCGCCGAGATGATTGTTGCCGGCGGTGGATTTCACTTCAAAAATGCCGTCACCGAGTTGCAGAACGGAGACATCGAAGGTGCCGCCACCCAAGTCAAAGACTAAGATGGTGTGATCTTCCCCTTGTTTGTCCAAGCCATAGGAGAGGGCGGCGGCGGTGGGTTCGTTGATAATTCGCAGCACTTCCAACCCGGCGATCGTGCCTGCGTCTTTGGTGGCTTGTCGTTGGGCGTCGGTAAAGTAGGCCGGTACGGTAATGACGGCTTGGGTGACTTGTTCGCCGAGATAGGCTTCGGCATCTTCTTTGAGTTTTTGCACGACGATCGCGGAAATTTCTTGCGGGGTGTAGGTAGTTCCCCGGATTTTCACATCTACGGTGTCGTCTCTGCCTTTGACGCAGGTGTAGGGAGCGCGAGAGCGTTCTTCTTTGGTGTCATCCCAGCGACGGCCTATAAAGCGCTTGATGCTGTACACTGTATTTGCGGCATTGGTAACAGCCTGCCGCTTGGCTAATTGACCGACGAGACGAGAACCGTCTTTGGTCATTCCGACGATACTCGGCGTGGTTCGTCCGCCTTCTGAGTTTGTAATGACGATGGGTTTACCGCCCTCTAAGACTGCTACACAACTATTTGTGGTGCCGAGGTCAATACCGATGACTTTTCCCATAGCTAGCGGCGGAATGAGTGTTCTGAAAATTCTAGGGGAGGCAGGGGGCGCGATCGCGCCGGGGGTTGAATCCCCCTTTTTTTAGGATACCCGAGAGGCAGGTAGGTTTTTCTCTGCCCGAACCCACGGGGGAGTGGGGACGGCGCTGGGGGAATGTGGGTTATTCCTCTTCTTGTGCGGGGGCTTCGGCAGCTTCTTCTGCTGGTGGTTCTTCTTCGTTTTCTAGGGGCGCTGCCACTTTGACCATTGCATGGCGCAGCACGCGATCGCCTAGCATATAGCCGCGTCTGAAGTCATCGGTGACGGTGCCTTCGGGATATTCGTTGGTGGGTTCGCGCATCACCGCTTCGTGAAGGTTGGGGTCGAATTCTTGTCCTTTCGGATACATCGCCGACACGCCAATGCGTTTGAGGCACTCTACCATCTGCTTGTACACGCTCAGGTAGCTCTTGTGAATGTTCATTTCCCCATCGGTTTGGGGTTTGAGCTGTTCTTTGGCGCGCTCGAAGTTATCCACCACCACCAGCAATTCCCGGATCGTGGCACACTTGCTTTGCAGCTCTAGATCTTCTTTTTCTTTTTGGGTGCGCTTGCGGAAATTGTCAAAATCTGCCGCTAATCTGGCATGTTGATTTTTTAGGTCTTCTAACTGCGCGGTAAAGGCTTGGTTGGCTTGCACTAAGGCTTCCATCGCCTCTAGCTGTTCGGCGGTGGCTGCAGCGGCGGCGGCGGGATCTGCTGTGGCGGCTTCCCCTGCTTCTGGAGGAGTGGTTTCCATTTCGGGTTCGCCCGGTTGTTCCGCATTCGCCGCTTGGGTTTCCTGTGCCTCCGCAGCGATCGGCTCTTCTGCTGCACCGGCTGCACTGGTGCGATCGCCCGAGTTTTCCGTCACTTCATCCGGTTGAGTTTGTGGTTGTTCTTGCTGGTTTTGTTCGTCTATCATTTTCCCTTCATCATCCGATGTGGTTAACGGTTGCGTTGCTGGTTGAGTCTTGCATGACTCTTCCCCAGTGTACTTCCCTAGCGGCGCGTAACGCGATCGGGTAATGGTTCGGATAGCCCGCTCGATCGTTGGGGATCGCACACCCGACAAGCAGGTTGAGCTTCTGGGGAATTGGATGTTATTGGCCCGGGGCGGCGATCGCCCCACGAGTCTGGTTATGGATCGCGCTTTTGCATTACCCGGCCATCCCCTCCCTGGCGCTCTATAGTGTAGCAGTGGCTTGCACTCCTCCTGGTGCCCAGTTTGGCTCTGGGGGTATTGTAGCCTTCTTTAGGGTTTCACTTCCGAATCCCCGCTCCGACAGGCGGTGGACAAGCCCCTGTGCTGCCACGGCAAGCAGTGCGCTGCACTTCACACCTTATCATTTTTCCCCAACAACCGCCTACTCTCAGCTAGGGGTTCAGGGGGGTTCGGCTGGCCTATTCCCGGGGTATCCTTTGAAGGGCTGACCCTGGGGCGCAGTTTTGTCTTTCTCTACTGTAATTGCCAGTAATTTAGGGGGCGGCCCGATCTGCGCCCCAGAACGGTTCTCGATCCCCGCGCGCTTTAGTTAGGCAGCTCCTTGGCAAATTCCCCTCTTGAATGTTATTATGTTAGGGATTTTCCAGTCATTTAACTCTTCTCTTAAACTATCCAATATTTCGAGTTTTAGGGAAATTTTGAAGCGAACATTTATTGAATTTATCACCTAATTTTAAGCGACAAATCTCTGAGGAGCAGAACGAACCCCAGCAGGATTTAGAGTGCTGGTCTCTCTAAACTCAACCCCGGATTTAATCCATTGCATTTTCTACCCTCTTTCAAAAACAAGTAGAAATATTCTCTGCCTTCATTGGAATTGCGCCTGCGGCAAGTTCCACCCCGCTGGTTCCCAAGGGCGTTCGCTCCCGGTATGCAATTAAGGAAACTCTAGCAGCTTCCCCTCCCAAGTACGATAGAATTACCTGGAGAAAAACTCGATATGAGGAGGGGTTTACAGAAAGGTAAAAGAAAAAACTACAGCAACAGCAAAACCGAGTGGCAATCGTTGCTCTCAAAAACGCGATAAGTGGCCATCAAATTTATTGATTACAGAAAAACAGATTGAGAAATGTAACAAACGCACCCAAATCACCCTACATTTGGTAAAAAGTATGAGATAATTGGCGATCGCGCTGAAGCCAAGTCCATCCATGCAGGAGGAAAAATAAACCATGTCTAGAAAGAAATCTAAATCAAAGCCGACACCTGGAGAACGCTGTCTAGCGGTGATTACAGTCTTTGGATTCGACCCCGGCACAGACCCAGAACAGATACCTCTCGACCCTGACTTTCATTCCCATCGAGTTGCCTTGTTTGAATTTAGTGCGGACGAGGAAGGGATTGTTCCTGGATGGTTAGCCGTAGAAGAAATTACCATTTCTTATGAGAAAAAACGCAAATCGGTGAATAAGCAAGCACAAAACCTGGCTAAAAAATGGAAATTGCCATTGAGAAAATGGCCGGAATTAGAGCCTGAATATCTGGGTGAGTTGGAGGGGATGACTAGCTACTATGATTATGAAGAGGAACGATTTTTAGAGCTTGACTATTCTGAAGATGAAGAAGACTTCGATGAGGATTTATCTATCATCGAAGCTGAGGATTTATCCCCACCATATCGACCCTCCAGAAAAGAGTGTCAGTTGCTCGGATATGTCGCCGTGGATCGAGGTATCCTGGTGATGACCGATCCGTCTTATTTGCCATTTTGGAATAACAACTTACCCGATCCGAGCAATAAAGCTCAGGATTTTTCGTTTTCTGGCGCGCAAAATGCGGCGAAACAAACGGAACAAATGGGGGGACAACTGTACGCGCCGTTTCAGAGTCCAGAAGCAGTCAGAGAAGCGATCGCAGAAGGGAGAACGCCGTTATTTGAAGCCGGGGTTGCCGTTTCTACTGGTATCGGCGATGGGGTTTACCCCGTGTACGCCGAGTATCAAAATCTCGGTCATCCTTTCGGCAAAAGAGTGGTTCGCGTGACCGTGGATTTTAGCCATCATTTTCTCCTGCAAGATGATTTTAATGCGGCTGAAATGATGGAAGAGTGGTAGGCGATCGCAGGGTCGGAAAAGAAGCAATAGTCAACAGAGATAGGTAACGGGTACCGCAGCATCCGTCACCCTCTGTTTGTTCTCAAATGCTCCCGTGGGGTGGCAATCGCCACCCAGCGCAAGACATGGAGCAAAAAGATTGCAGAGCATGTCATTATCTCCTTCTGACTCTGCCTTCCTGCCCTTTTTTCCCTTCCTTATTTTAAGTCTTTTCAGTAGAATTACAGAGCATTTAATTGTATTATTCTGACTCTGCTTTCCTTTTTTTATCTTTTTTATTTCAAGTCCTTTCAGTATAATTTCGGTGAATATTTGAAAGCTGGGATATTAAAAAAATCTAAGCATTGCCGTGTTTACACAGATGACAATCGGGGAAATTAAACGTAAAATGAAATTTAAAAGCCCTAGTTTTAGCCCTAAAGCAGTTGAATTTTTGGTAAGGGGGGCTGAAACCAAACCCCTTGCCGAACCCTTGTGGATTTTAAGGGATTGACCCCCGGGGATAACACTCCTTGCTTTACCAAAGCTACATTCAAACGGCAGATTTTGTGAAGATTTTGTAAAGTTGAGTGTGAAATCAATCCCAAAAACCCCATCAGGTCTTCACCTTCAACAGGACTTTTGCAAGCTTCAGGGAAAATTAATCTATAATAATGTATTTGAAGGGAAACACAAGCATCAAAGATGAGATAATGAAAGAGAGGTTCGGGAAGCGTTGAGCGACAGTCGTCCGCTCATAGCTGACAACTGGCTCAGTGGCATTCGCCCTCGCAGAGGAGGCTGAGCGGTTTCCAAGCAGGAGAGCACCAAGTGTTTTTCCGGAAACAAACCAGAGATTGCAAGAGTCTAAAATGACAGAAAGAGGGAGAGGCGATCGCATCATTGCCAATCGGAGACATTCATCCTCGGGATTGGCAAAGCATAAAGCGGCGAAAAAGTCAATCCAGCTTGAGACAACATCTCAACGCCAATCCTAACCCGAAAGGGTAGAGGTTTTCCGGAGCCTTTGAGAATCGGGGTGCAACTCATATCAACAAATAATCTCCAAAGCTGAAAGCACCGATTCAGGAGGCTGTCCATGAAAAATATTACTAAAGATTACTATGAAGAAACGCCGGTAGAAGAGAAGGTAGATTCACTCCATAGGATTGTTTTAGCGGTGGTTGTTACCGGGTTTTTGTATTTTTTGAACCTCGGTTCTAAGTTGCCAGAAAACACCCCTGCGGTATCCGAAACTTCGGAAGCAAGTGTGGCGTTATCTCCAGGGAGTGCCGATCGCGTATTGACTGATGTCTCCGCGCAGTCAGGGTTGCCAAAGACGGCGCTGCATATTGTAGAGGCACAACCGCAAACCGAGTCAGATGTCTGCGTGGCGATCGCCGATTCGCAGGTGTGCCGCAAAGCGATCGCCTCCGCCATGCAAATCACCGTAAAAGCGCGGGAACAGCGCTGGGTCTATCGCCTCAACACATCAGGGTCTCGCGTCGAGTTACAAAAAGTCATTCCCTCCGAGGGAAATTGAGTTCCCAATTAGGAGCCAAGGCGACGCCGAAACCAAATTAATAGCTGACATCAAACAGAAAACTTATGTTGAGGATGGCAAAGCAATGGCACCTGCGTGGAGGGCAAATCCTGTGAACCCCTCATTCAATCCATGCTCTTGATTAGCTCCTGCTGTTAAATCGGCAGGAGCTAAGTTTTTGGGATAAAATTTATTTCGCCAGTAGGTTATAAATAAAGAGTCTACTTCCCGATCGCTGCGGCGCGATCGCGGCAGGGGAATACCCCCGCCAGTTGTTACAGCCAGAGAGTACATTTCACATGTCTGAATTACCCATATCCAAGGGACTAATTGCCCAAATTGCCTTTACCCTGGTGGTGGCTGGAATTTTTATTTGGCAAGCGATTCGCGCTTACCAAGAAGTCAAGCGCTAACATGCGCCCACAGGGAACGGTAACATCCGAAAGATTGGGGAGTGGAGAGGGTGAACATCTTCACTCCCCGATGTTTTCGTTGCTTTGTAAAAATTAATAATTTATGCTTGATTTTTGACAGGGTTTGTGGTAAATGGCTGCTCGATGCGATCGCCCTTTTCCCATTCTATCCAAATGGAGCATAAGTACAAGTAGACTGGGTTGCGACCCAATCTACTTCTTTCGCTGTTAACATTTGGTGAGTCGCGATCGCTTCAAATAACAACCTCCCCAAACCGCCGCCCAATCCGTTCCCAGTGAGTCCCCCATCAAAATCCAAATCAAAATCCAAATCAAAATCCAAATCAAAATCCAAATCAAAATCCAAATCCTCATTTGGGTCTAATTCCCGGTTGCTGGGGTTAAGCTGTTATCGAGTGGACTAACACCCGGAGTTTTTTCCAGATGGATGAAGTCAGAAACACCGATATCGAGAGCGAAACGCCCAGGTATTCCTTTGACTATCCACTCCATCACTTCATGGAGATCGGCCACCACCAGGCGAAGCTACGCCGACTCCATCGGTGCCAAACACTCAAATTCCGATTTAAGGTAAAGAAATATTACAAAAATCCCCGTTTTCCGTAAAAAGCGAATCGGTCTTCAGACAGAACCAATAGAAAGGTTGCGATCGCGTAACCCTCGTCAGTCAAAATAACCTCCTCACCCAAGGGTGAGACAACTCGAACCCAGTCCGCCGAAGCGGACTAGCTGGAAACGCACAATCCGAGGCGAAGCCTCCTTCTAAGTAGATGAACATCAATCAATTCCCTCTAGACACCCGCTCGAAAAAAACTGTCATGCCCGCATCGGCGGGAATCGAAGGCTTTTTATTCGTGCAACCCGCAGCCCATTTTATCACTTTAGTAGAAAATCCTACAACCATTACCCAGTCAAGCTTTCGCGATTTACCTTCTCCCAAAAATCCCTGAGATCCGCCCGCCGTGCATAATTTCTCCATCTCCTTCCCAGAAAATAAATTGTAGGCCATTCATATTACTTAATCTCAAGAGAGACGGGGACTTTCAGTCGCCGTCTAATAGCTAAAGTCGGTTGAAAACCAACTGAAAATAGCACAGCTCAAAGCTTTCCAACTCGTTTCCAGCATCTGCTGGGAACCCACAACCGGAAGCAGAGCCTCAATCCCAATTCAATCCTGTAAATGA
>NZ_JAYFEQ010000469.1:0-257 GCF_055795085.1 Phormidium sp. CCY1219
AGGATATCATTATCCTTGCCACCCCACAGCATATCATTGCCATCGCCGCCATCCAGGGAGTCATCCCCCTGGTTGCCGTAGAGGAAGTCACCATCTGCGTTACCGCAAACGATATCATTCCCTAAATCCCCGAACAACTCATCAGTACCGGTGCCTCCTTTCACCGTATCGTCATCTTTACCGCCATGCAGCACATCATCGCCATCGCCGCCGTCAACCCAGTCGGTGCCTTGGTTGCCATTGGCGAAGTCATTGCC
>NZ_JAYFEQ010000470.1:0-208 GCF_055795085.1 Phormidium sp. CCY1219
CTGGTCTTCTGGTCAGGTGAGCTTGGGAAAATAAAGTCTTACCAAGCCCCTCCCTTTAGGGATGGGGTTCCTGACTTGCCAGCCAACCGCTACTGGAGTTGGTCTTTAAATTTTGGCGGGCCGATTGGTTGTCAACGAGAAGCAATCGAGAACCTGGAATCCCCGTAACTTTAGTTCGGGGAGGAAAGGCGAACGGCGGTTTTAACCG
>NZ_JAYFEQ010000471.1:0-1303 GCF_055795085.1 Phormidium sp. CCY1219
TCGGAACTTTAACTCTTACCCCTAACGGCTACCAAACTTAGATAAGTCTGGTCTTCTGGTCAGGTGAGCTTGGGAAAGTAAAGTCTTACCAAGCCCCTCCCTTTAGGGATGGGGTTCCTGACATTGAGCCTTCTCCTAAAACCACGAACACTCTTAGCCAAGCGCGCGATCGCGGGTGACTGGGGTTATTTTAATCCCCCTTCTCTCCCCCCGACATTCGACTTATGGCTAATTTGGGGCGGGTGGTGTTTCCTCCGGGGGCGTATTCGTCTCCGGTGACTCTTCGCTACTGTCTGGCGCACTCTCTGTTTCGCTCTCCTCTGGTTGCGGACAGCCTTTCTCGGATACCGACCCATCGGGCATTACGGTGCCACACAAGGAGGCATGGATGAGAATGGTATTGCCTAAGGTGGCATCGGTTAATTCGGCGCGATCGAGACTCGCCCGTTCCAAGTCCGCTCCGTCTAAGGTCGCTTCACTTAAATCCGATAAGTAAAAGTTCGCTTCTCGGAAAGATGCGCCGACTAAATTCGCCCCTATCATCTCGCAGTCGGCGATAATGGCGCGATATCCATCAGCGTTACTTAAGTTTGCTTGACTTAAGTTAGCTGCTTCAAAGTGAGTTACGATTAAAGAGGCATCCCGCAGGTTGGCACCGACAAGATTGGCCTCGAGCAGCAATGCGCCGCTGAGATTGGCTCCGCGCAGATTCGCGCCGCTTAGGTTGGCTCCGGTAAGGTCGGCGTTAATCAGTTTTACCCCCACAAGATCCGCCCCGCTCAGGTTTGCACCCCTTAAGTCGCAGTCGCGACACTCTCGCAGATTGAAGAGGCGCTGCAGGTGCAGGGGGTTCTCGGCGCGGATGGGACTGGCAATCAGAATAAAGGCGATCGCGAATAAGAGTGGTTTCATCAAAGGACCTCGAACTCGGCGATCGCAACCGGGGCGATCGTCACTCCGATTCTCCCCTCTGAAGCTGTGGGTTGGCTATTAGACGGAAGTCTACCGTCATCGGGCTAGTTTTTTTTCGGGAATCTGACTATATATGCAATTGGCAATTGGCGATTGGTAATTAACGGCTTCTGAGAGGCGATCGCCCGGGGAGGAGAAAGAATTTTTTTTTCGAGCTAGACAAACTAGCGTTTAGTGGTCAAAATTGAGATAGTGTCATTTCCCAATCGTTTGTCTTATGGTCAACTACTACTGTTACAGACCAATTGGAACCGCTTGATACTCCCTACGGATAAATCCGAGGGATTCTTAAAGAGTCCAAAGTCGGACTTTTAAAGGCGCTTTTCCCCAC
>NZ_JAYFEQ010000472.1:0-59712 GCF_055795085.1 Phormidium sp. CCY1219
GCCTTTAGGGGCTGTGTTCCTTGCCCCGCTTACGCTTCGGGCATTTACCCTCCACTTTTGCGGGAACGAATCGCACCTGCTACCTTATTTTAACCATTCGATTCCAGGCAGTTGAGGGTTCGGCGTTGGCGGGTGGGGAGGTTGAAGGGGGAGGAATAAGGATGGAAAATCCCAGTGGATCGCCGATAAAGACGCTGAAGCGCGAGGGTCTTGTCCTGGAACCCAAAACGGAGTAAAATACGGGTTATCCTTATTTCACATCGCACCGAACTGGCGGAGGGGAGAGGGTTTTTGCGAAACGCTTGCCTGAAACTGGCTTTTTCCGATTGCAAGGGCATGTCCCGCCCGCTTTGGTTTTGCCTTCGCTGAATTGATGCTTTCCGTTCCTTCTTTCCTGGTCTTCCCCGTGGGTTCACCACCCCCGATTCACAATCGGCATTCTGGGGAAGGGGTAGGAGTCATGCAAGGGTCTGCGATCGGGGTTGGGGGAGATTTGAATCATGTAAATCTTTGATAAGTTTCCACCGCAGAAAGTGTTTTTCTCCCGGCAACTGTTCTACTGTGGCGAGAGAACCGTACTAGAGATTTACCACGCTTAATCTCATCAGTATGACCCCAGCCAATGGTCATGTCAAGCCCGGGTGTAGGAGGGACTGGAGACTCCGCCGATTCATCACCTCCGTAAAATTGCGGAAGTTTGATGGTCAACTGGCTGAAAAAGCGGTAGGATTTGACTGGTATGCATCAAAATCAAGCGTTCAATCGGAGGTGCTTCACATGAGTGAAATTACGCGAGAAGAAATGCGCGAAAGGCTGGGGAATATCGACCAGATTCGCGAGATTATTGTCGGCTCGCAGATGAGAGACTACAATCATCGACTGGAACAACTAGAATCCAATATGTCGATGGTGCAGCAGGAAATGCGCGATCGCCTGGATGAAGTGAAGGGACTGGCGGCGACCGAACTGCGCGGAGCCATAGAATCCCTAGAGAAGAAACTCAAGTCCCTCAATCTGAATACCCAAGAAGAACTGATGGACGTGCGCCAACAAATCGAGCGCACGAAAGTCAAGCTCTCCAAGACGATTGAATCGTTGGACGAGTCTTTGGACAACCAAACCAAATCTCTGCGGGAACAATTGATAGAAAACCGAGAAAGTTCTCAAGAAGATATTCATAATTTACGCGAACAGGTGTTTGAAGAAATCGATCGCCGATTTTCTAGCCTTAAAGAGGTTAAAGTGGCGCGAGACGATATGGCGGAAATTTTGTTTGAAATTGGCATGAGATTGAAAGGTACAGAATTTGCGCCGGAACTGCGGGAAGTGGCAGAAACGCAGATGTCAGCCGATTTGCTGTTACCCCAGCAACCCAATAATGATGGAGAAGACTAACTCACCTCTAGTGGGATGCACCAGGGAGAAAAAGTCACCAAAGTGTGAAGGAAGGGTAGAGGAAAACCCATCCGCATGACGAGGATACTGCTAGCAGGGAAGTAACAACCAAATTGAGCGGGGGACGCTGAATTGGGAAATGGGTTCCGAGAGGAATCTAAGGAAATTTGCATCAGGGTGTCTACTAGCAGTTTAATAACATTTGAAGGGGGCATCAAATGGATTTATCAAATGAAAGTACCGTTCAAGTTAATAATGAAAAAGAAGGGGTAGTTTCCGAACCAGTAAAGCAACCGCCTCGGAAAAGCACAGATCCGATCGAAGCGTTGCGGGAGCTGTTGGTGGATGCGATCGCCGCGCCGCCAGAGGGCGAAACCCAATCAAAAGCCGCCGAAAAATCTACGGAAAAAACCGACTTAGCCGCAGAAAAAAGCGAGTCGAAGCAACGGGGCGAAACCAGAGATTTATTCTGGGACAAAAGACTAGAAAAGCCCAAACATCATCTGGTCAATATCGACGGCGGTTGGAAAACCATCGCGGTGGAACACGAACGGCTGGAAGCTTCGGGGAAGCACTCCCCCAATTTTGTAGCCGAAGATAAGGCGGAGGATTTAGAGGGATTAAAGGAGGATGGTTCTGGGGAAAGGTTGAGAACCGATGGGATAGAGGACGAAAGCGAACCGACTTCGGAAGGAGGAACCGGGGATGATGTAAACTCGGCGATCGCCATCGGGAATTCTTCCCTTCCACGGGATGAAAAACGGGGGGAAACTTGCCCGAATCCAGAGTCGGAAGTGCGTTCCCCCACACCCAAAGAAGAGTCCCTAGAAACAATCGCGCAAGATAATCAGCAATTGCAGGAAGAGGCGGATACGGTACTGGCGGGATTCGAGCAATTAGCATCCCTGATTGTAGGAGAAGACAATCCGCAAGAAGAAGCAAGAGAAAAAACCGAACCCGCCACGGAGAATGCGGAATTATCCGAGGATCCGATGGAGAACTTGCAACACCTGTTGCTCGGTTCAAAAATCGCAGAAATCAATCAACTGAAAAATTTATTGAGCGAGTCGGATTTGCCCGGTTTGCGCGAACTGCTGGGAAAAATCGACCGAAACTTGCAAACGTTAGAACATCAAATTTACGAACCGCAAGAATTAATCGATTTACTCAAACCCTGGATAGCCGAAATTCTTAGCCGCAAAATTGCCGAGTCGAAAGATGAAGTATCCGAGGCGCTGGTACCGATTATCGATGAAGTGATTAAAAACCGATCGCGACAGGATAAAGGGGCAATGAGCGAAGCGATCGCCTCCGTACTTCCCACAGCGATCGCCCGTCAAATTACAGAATATCCCGAAGATGTGGCCAAAGCGATCGCGCCAGAAATGGCGATCGCCATAAAAGAGCAAATCCGACTCGATCGCAATGCCATCTCCCAAGTATTAGCCCCCGAAATGGGGCGCACCATTAAAGAACAAATTCGCCTGGAACGCGACGCAATGGTGGACGCACTCTACCCGGTCATTGGTAACACCATTTCCAAATACATGGTAGAAGTGATTAATTCCATCAACGAAAAAGTCTCCAATGCCTTAAGCATGGAAGGGGTGCAGCGCAAGATCCGCGCCAAAATGCAAGGGGTATCCGAAGCCGAACTCATCTTGCGCGATTCGGTGCCATTTGTCATTCAAGCCATCTTTTTAATTCACAAAGCCTCCGGATTAGTCATCGCCGAACAACAACAAATCGGCAGCTACCGACTGGAATCCGAAATGGTCGCCGGGATGCTCACGGCAATTCGCAGCTTTGTGAATGACTGCATCGTGCAACCGGGAGAAGTTTCCGAACTGAACGAAATCGAATATGGCGATTCAAAAATCATCCTCGAGGTGGGCGGATACTGTTATTTAGCCGTGGTGGTGAAAGGAGACCCGCCGCCGAAATTTATCAAAAAAATGCGGCAAACCGTCAGCACCCTAATCCTCGACTATGGCGAACCCATCGAGCAATTTGATGGCGATCCGGAGTCCGTACCATTGCCAATTCACCAGCTCATCGAGCGGTTGATGGAAATCGAGGGGGAAAAACCGAAGCCGAAACCTTATGCGCTGGTGGGAGTGACGGTACTGCTGCTGAGTTTAATTTGCATTCCGTTCGGAATATTTCAGTATCAAAATGCGGTGAACCGTAATATCAGTAAAAAAGTAGAGTTAGCGTTAAATTCAACCCCGGAACTCGCCATATATCCCCTCGATGTCAAAACCGAGGGAAACACCGTGACCCTAAGCGGGAAGCTACCCAACCGGGAAATGCGCGAAAAAGCCAGTGCTGTTATCTCAGAAGTGGTTCCTAACCGAAAGCTCGACAATCAAATTATCCCCGTGGAGGTGCCACCGGATCCGGTATTAGTCAGCGGAGAAGTGGAACGAGTGAATGCGCTGTTAAATCAAATGGACGGAGTTTCGATTTCGAGTGCCTATCGCAATCGAAAAGTCACCGTTACTGGAACGGTAATGGAGATGGAAGATGCGAATAAAATTACCCAAGCTTTCGAGAAGATTCCGGGAGTCAAATCGGTGGTGAATACAATAAAGCTCGATCCGCTAAACATTCGGACGCGGATCTATTTTGCGAGTGGTTCGGCTGAGTTAAATCCCGGGTATGAAGAGAGTTTGGGGTCTCTGCGGGAGTTTTTGCAACAATATCCCGAGAAAAAGATTCGCATCATCGGTCATAGCGATCGCACCGGCAAGGCAAAAGTGAATGAAAGACTCGCCTTAAAACGAGCGACAACGGTACGCGACGCCTTGGTGAAGCAAGGCGTCGATCCGAAGCGACTCGAAGCGATCGCGAATCCGAAGCCACCCAACGATGTAGAAGCTCATCAACCGCATTTGCTCGGTCGCGTCGTATTATTTGAACCTATCCCATCAGGGGAGGAAAGTCAATAACTATGGCTGCAATTTCTAAAAAAATGTGCATGATCGGGGATTTCGGGGTGGGAAAAACCAGCCTGATTCGCCGATTTATCGAACGAGAATTTAGCGACCAATATCTTTCGACAGTGGGGGTGAAAATTTCGCGAAAAACCGTTGAAGTGGAACGGGTTAACACCACGGAAATCGTGACAGTGCAGTTGCTAATTTGGGACTTAGAAGGGCATACCAAATTTAAAGCGATCGCCCCCTCCTACCTGCAAGGAGCCAGCGGGGCCTTAGTGGTTGCGGATCTCACCCGCCAGGAGACCCTAGAAAGACTCCCGGAACATATCAAACTATTTTCATCCGTGAATGCCAAAGGATCGGTCATTGTTGCTTTGAACAAATCCGATTTAGTGGAAGAAGACAAGATAGCCAAACTCAATGACTTATCGAAAGAGGTCATTGATAGCCTTCCCACCGCCAAAGAGCGCGTGTTGGCAACCTACAGCACCTCTGCCAAAACCGGGGTGCATGTGGATGAAATTTTCCACGAATTAGCCGCCCGAATGATTCGCTAAACCCGAGTGCGACTGAGCTAAGCCGTAGGTGGGTTAAGGGAGTTCGCGTCATCCGCGCCCGGGGAATTCGGGGTTTAAGATGGTAGGGTGGGCGTCAGCCCACCCTACTGCATTTAGATTAGAGCCGATCGCGCAGTGCTGTGTCAATCGTTGCCAAAAAGAGCAAACCGAACAGCCTTAAACTCAGGGATAAACACCGAATAAAAAAGGGACAAACGAGGATGAATTCACTCTTAAAAAAACTTTTAGCCCCCCGCCAGCTAGAGTACCTCGTGGTAGATTGCTCGTTAAATATTCTCGAGAAATCCGCCGGGGTGCATAGCTTTGGGGAAGTGCCCGAAAGCGTAGAAGTTGGAGCAGATGTGCGCCTGGGATTTCCCGAATTCATTGGCGTAGAAGAAACCTTTATTGACATTCTCGAAGGGAGACAAGAAAGCTTTAAAATAGAAGGCATCGATCGCAGCACGGATATCACGCATCCGTATTTTTTCGATTTTTGGGCGATCGCCGATGCAGAATCGGGAGAATTAGCCGATAAATTGTTCCTTTTCTTTGAAGAAGCCACCGAAAGAATGGAGCTGAGACAAACCCTAGTCCAGCGAGAAAACGAAGCCTATTTATTATTACACGAACTGAACCGTGCCAACGCTTATTTAGAAAAAATATTTCAATCCACTGCCGAAGCATTTTTAGTCTGCAATCCAGCCGGAATCATCCAACAAGTGAATGCGGCTGCCGTGAGTTTGTTCGACTATAAAAAATCCGAATTAATTGGAGAATCGATTCAAAAAATCATTCCCGATCGCGCCCGAGTTGCCGCCGAAGCCACTGGGGGAGAAACCGAAGAAACGAGCAGAGAAACCCCAGAAAAAGAGATAGAAGTAACGGTCACCACCAAAACCGGAAGCGAGATTATCGTAGCTTTTTCCAATGCCATCATTGACAGCGACATCGAAGCAGAAAGAGCCAGAGTGTATGTGGGCAGAGACATAACGCAACGGCAGCGCGATCGCGCGGCGATCGCGCAAATGAATGCCGAACTGACCCAGAGAGTGGAAGTGCAAACCCATCAACTGAAACAAACCATCCAACAATTAGAAACCGAAATTGCCGAACGGAAACAAACCGAAGCCGCCCTAAACAAAGAACGGAAATTTTTAAACGCATTGCTCGACAACCTGCAAGATAGCATCATTGCCTGTGATGCCCGAGGAATTCCCACCCTATTTAATCGAGCCACCCGAGACTTTCAAAGCACAGAAAACGCCCCAATTTCCAACGAAGGATGGGAGGAGAACCCGAATTGGTATTTGCCCGACGGCAAAACCGTGATGCCCAAGGAACAGAATCCCTTATATCGCGCCTTCGAGGGGCAGCACCTTCGCAACCAAGAACTGGTCATCGCCCCGAAAGGGGGCAAAAAGCGAATCTTGCAGGCAAGCGGGCAGCCGATCGTAGATGAGCGCGGCGAGAAACTCGGGGCAGTGGTCGCGATGCACGACATCACCGATCGCGTGCAAGCGGAACAAGCGGTGCAGAACATTGTTGCCGGAACCGCTTCCGTCACGGGAGAAGAATTTTTCCCCGTCTTAGTGCGGCACTTAGCCATTGCCTTAGAAGTGCCCTACGTGGTGGTCTCAGAAACCGTGGGCGAATCGGCAGATCGCTTGCGAACCCTGGCCCTGTGGCGGGGCGATCGCCTAGAAGAAAATAGCGAATATGGGTTAGAGGGAAGCCCTTGCCAGCAGGTTATCGCCGCCGGGAAACCCTATTACTTGCGCGATCGCCTCACTCAACAATTTCCCAACCTTACCCGACTGGAGAATTGGGGAGTGGAAGGCTACTTCGGCGTGCCCTTGTTCGATAGCGCCGAGCAGGTTATCGGCAATTTGATCGTCATGGACCGGCAGTCGTTGGAGCTAGAGGAGCGAGATCGCGACATTATCCGGGTTTTTGCGGCCCGCGCGGCTGCCGAACTGCAACGAAAATGGGCAGAAGACGCCTTGCGACGCGCCAACGACGACCTGGAAGTGAGAGTGAGCGATCGCACCGCCGAGCTCCAACAAGCCAACGCCTCCCTGCAAGCAGAAATTGCCCACCGACAACAGGCACAAGCCCAGATTGCCAAACGGGAACGGTTTCTTGCCGCCTTGGTGGAAGTGCAACGGCGCTTACTGGCGCATCACGGACTCGACATCGACTACGGGGAGATTCTCGCCCCCTTAACCGAAGCTGCCGGTGCGGATTGGATCGGCATATTCCAACCGGATGCAGAGGCGGCAGGTTCCCCACAGATGACACAGCATGCCCGGTGGTGTGGCGATCGCCCCTTGCCCTTGTCCCAGCCGCCCGAGTTGCCCAACCTGCCCGAGTCGGGGTTGTTTCCCCGCTGGCGGCACGAACTTCGCAACGGGGAAATTGTGGTCGGTATCCGGAGGGAATTTCCCCCCAGCGAACGGGAGTGTTTGCAAGCTCGGGGGATCGAGTCGATGTTAATTTTACCTTTGCTGGTGAGGGGGGAATTGTTTGGGGCGATCGCCTGGGCGAACTGCAGCCGCGATCGCCTGTGGGATGAGTTGGAAATCGATTTACTCCGCGCTGCCGCCACTGCGATCGCCGTAGACCGAGAACGCCTAGAAGCCGTGGCCTTGCAGCGAGAGCGCGAAACCCGCCTGAGAAAGCAGCATTCCGCGCTTTTGCAGCTAGCGCAAAGTGAGTGGGCGTACGGCGGTAATGTGAGAGAAACTTTGCGAGAAATGACTCACATAGCGGCAGAGACGTTAAATGTGGAGCGGGTCAGCGTTTGGCTGTATGACAGCGATCGCGCCAAACTCTGCTGCGCCGACTTGTACCAACACAGCAAGCAGCAACATTCCCAGGGCATGGAAATCGCCGTAGCCGACTATCCGAATTATTTCCGCGCCCTGGAACGCGAGCGCTTAATCGCCGCTGATGACGCCGAGGGAGATGCCCGCACCCGGGAACTGGCCTCCCCTTACTTTCGACAATTCGGCATCGTCTCCCTATTAGATGTGCCCATTCAACTGGGGGGACGGACCGTGGGGGTTATCTGTCACGAACAGGTGGGCGATCGCCGGGTCTGGAAACTGGAAGAGCAGAACTTTGCCAGTTATCTGGCGTATATGACTTCCCTGGCAATGGAATCGCGCGATCGGGCCGCCGCCGAGGCAGAACGACAGAAGTTCGTCGCCCTGGTAGAAAACAGCACCGACTTTATCGGCATGACCACCCTAGACGGATTGATGTTTTATATCAACCAAGCCGGTCGAGAATTGGTGGGACTCGACAGCGCCCCGGAGGTCCTCGCCACTCCCATCTCCCGTTTTCTCTCTCCCGAGACTTGGGTGCAATATCGCAATACGGTGATTCCCAGCGTGCGAAAAACCGGCCATTGGCAGGGAGAAACCCAACTGCGTCACCTGCAAAGCGATCGCCTCATCCACATGCAAACCAGCGTCTTTCTCGTGCGGCACCTCGACAGCGGCGAACCGATGTGTTTTGCCACGGTACAGCGCGACATCACCGAACGCAAACGCGCCGAAGCTGCATTGTTAGCCAGCGAGAACAAATATCGCTCCCTGGTAGACACCCTGAAAGAAGTGATTTTCCAAACCGACGATCGCGGCAATTGGAGCTTTCTCAATCCCGCCTGGACCCAAATCACCGGGTTTACCCCCGCAGAAAGCTTCGGGAAACATTATCTGGAGTTCGTCCATCCCGACGATCGCCCGGTGTGCGTCGAGAATTGTCAAGCAATGTTGGCGGGGTTGCAAGGGGATATCCGCGAGGAGGTTCGCTATTTAACCAAAAGCGGGGGCTACCGCTGGATGGAAGTGCAACGGCGCGCCATCTGGTCTGCCGATCGCACCTATTGCGGAATTTCCGGTACGATTCACGATATTAGCGATCGCAAGTCCATCGAGCAAGTGCGAGAACGGGAACGACAGCAGTTGCGCCAAATTATTACCAATGCCCCAGTGGCGATGGCAATGTTCGATCCCGAAATGCGCTATATCGCCCACAGCGAACGGTGGTTGCGGGATTATAATCTCGCGGATCGCTCTCTAATTGGGCGATCGCATTACGAAATTTTCCCCGATTTGTCGGAAGAGTATCAAGCGATGTTCCGGCGCGCCATGCAAGGGGAAGTCATTTCCAATCCCGAGGATAGATTCCAGTTATCCGATGGCACGATTTTATACTTAAACTGGACGATCCAACCTTGGTATAAAGCCGAAGGCAATGTGGGTGGCATCGCGATGGTTGCCCAGGTGATTAATGAATTAGTCGCCGCCAGAGAACAAGCCTTGCAAGCTTCGCGGATGAAATCTCAATTTCTCGCCAACATGAGTCACGAAATTCGTACCCCCATGAATGGCGTGATTGGCATGACTGATTTACTCTTACAAACCTCCCTCGACGAGCGACAACAAGAATTCGTTCGCACCCTGCGCGTCAGCGGCCAAAATCTCCTGATTCTGATTAACGATATCCTCGACTTTTCCAAACTCGAAGCCGGGGAAATGCGGTTGGAATCGGTGGAATTTGACTTAAATCGCTGTGTGGAAGAAGTGGTAGATTTGCTGGTTCACCAAGCCGAAAACAAGGGACTAGAACTGTTTGGCTTTGTGGAACATGACCTGCCGATTTTGCTCAAAGGCGACCCGACTCGCCTGCGTCAGGTATTGATGAATCTAACGGGAAATGCCCTCAAATTCACGGAAACGGGGGAAGTAGTGGTGCGCGCCGCACTGCACTCGCAAACCGATACCACTGCCACCATTTATGTGGAAGTCCGGGATACGGGCATTGGCATTGCTGCAGAAGACCGAGATAAATTGTTTCAGTCTTTTTCCCAACTGGATGCCTCCACCACTCGTCAGTATGGCGGCACCGGTTTGGGGTTAGCCATTTGCAAGCAGTTGGTGAGTTTGATGGGGGGAGAAATTGGAGTAGAAAGTACCTTGGGAGAAGGGTCGCAATTTTGGTTTACCGCAACCTTGGAAAAGCAGTTGAATGCTTGCGAGACGATGGCAGATTCGGCGAATGTGTTGACGGGGTTGCGAGTGTTGTTGTTTGACGATCGCAGCATCACTTCCGAGTCGATCTCCCGCTATTGCACCGCCTGGAAAATGCAGTGCGATCGCTATTCTACCGTGCAAGGGGCAATCTCCACTTTGCGAAATGCGGCGGAATGCGGTACGCCTTATCATTTCGCCCTGATCGATTTAGTCAATCCCGAATTGCAGGGGGAAATCCTGGTACAACTGATTCGTTTCGACCCCAGTTTATCCGCGACGAAGTGGATTGTCATGGTGTCGATCCAACAGCACGAAAAACTCAAACGCCTCCTAGAACAAGGGGCGACGGGGTATTTACTCAAACCGCTGAAAGTATCTCGCCTTTATGAAAGTTTGATAAATTCCGTTCACGGCGAGAGTTTGGCACAAATCCCTTCCCCCACCGGGAATCTCTCTTCCTTCCCACTCCCCGATCGCCCCCCCTCGGCGAAGGTATCGATTTTGTTAGTGGAAGATACCCCAATCAATCAAAAAGTCATTTTAAATCAATTGCAAGTTTTGGGATATAATGCCGATTGTGTCAGTCATGGGCGAGAGGCACTCGATCGCCTCGCCGAGAGGGACTACGATATCGTGCTGATGGATTGTTTGATGCCGGTGCTGGATGGTTATAAAGCCACTCAAACCCTGCGCGATCGCGAAGCTGAATCCCGCCATACCATTGTGATTGCCATGACGGCAAATGCCCTCAAAGGCGATCGAGAAAAGTGTTTGGCTACCGGCATGGATGATTATATCAGCAAACCGATTGAGTTGGATCGTTTGGCCGAACTTTTGCAGCGCTGGAGCGATCGCATCGTGGGGAAAAACGCCCCCACGGAGGAAAGCGATGGGCGGGAAGGAGATGGCGATCGCCCGATGGATGCGCCCGATCGCCCCGCCGCCCAATCCCCCGCCTCCGAGGATGAGGTGCCGGTGGATTTAAACCGACTGCATCATATTGCCCGAGGGGATACAGAATTTGCCCGGGAATTGCTAGAAACCTTCTACGAGGATGCGAGAGTTTATGTAGAAGAGATGAAAACCGCGATCGCTACCGAAAATTGCCAGATGCTCGCTCATCGCGCGCATCAACTCAAAGGGGCCAGTGCCACCGTGGCGATTCTGACCATGCCCGATCTCGCCAAGCAACTGGAACATCAGGGGAAAAACAATTGCCTCCACGGTGGGATGGAGTTGGTGCAGCAGCTAGAGGGCATTCTCCAGCGCCTACAGGCATTTTTGGCCGAGGAAAATCTCAGTTAATCCCTCTATTTTACCACAAAAATTCCCCGGGGTCTAGACGATCCCCCCTTTGGGAGTTTACGGCCTGCGTCCCATTCTAACTTAGCCGTTGCCGCATTGTTCTCCCTTGAATTTTTCCGAAAAAGTTCGGATAATGGAAAGGAAGCTTCAGGTCATTTTACCCCGGGATGGGTAGAATTCCCAAGCATATTTTAACCTCTCTGTTCTATCCTCGAACATGCTATGAATTCTCCGATCGCAAAAATTTTACTGCCACTGGATTTAGAATATCTGGTGGTCGATTGCCACTTTTCGATTCAAGAAACATCCTCGGGCGTGCAGCGGTTTGCCGATCGCCCGGAAGACATCGCCCCCGGAATAGACCTGCGCCAGGGTTTTCCCGAACTGATTGGCATCGAGTCCATTTTACATCAAGTGGCAAGGGGGGAAAAAAGTGCGTTTAAAATTAAAGGAATCGCCCGAGGTTCGGCAGAAAATCCTCGGTTGTATTTTGACCTTTCTGCCCTACAGTATCCCGGAAATACAGGGGAAGAAAGCAACCAATTGTTGATTGTCTGTGCACAGACCAGCGAAGCGATGCAACTCAAACAAGAGTTGTTACAAAGAGCCAACGAAGCCAATTTGTTGCTCAGTACCCTAGCCACTGCAAAATCTTATACCGATCGCATTATTACCTCAATGGGAGATGCGCTATTCGTCACCAATCGCGCCGGAACCATCAAAACCGTCAATCAAGCGGCGCAAGACTTATTCCAATATTCAGAATCCGAGTTAATCGGACAGCCGATTTCAGCGATAATCAAAGATGAAAATAGTGTAGAAAAAAGCCATCAGATGGGGAAGGAATTGGAAGCCGATGGGTGGCAAACTCTAGAAGGGATTTGTCGGACAAAAAGCGGAGAAGAGATTTTGGTTTCCTTTTCTCGTTCGGCAATTCAAACCGATTTGAAAGATTACCAAGATTTTGTGTATGTGGGGCGGGATATGACCGAACGTCAGCGCGCCACAGCGGAACTGGAACGGGCGCGTCGGGAAGCGGAACTCGCCTCCCAAGCCAAAAGTAATTTTTTGGCAAATATGAGCCACGAAATCCGCACGCCGATGAATGCGGTATTGGGAATGACCGGATTGTTATTAGAAACCCCTTTAACGCCGGAACAGCGCGACTTTGTAGAAACGATTCGTCTCAGTGGAGATGCCCTGCTCACGTTAATCAACGAAATATTAGATTTATCCAAACTCGAAGCAGGAGAAATGCAGCTAGAAGAGTTGCCCTTTGATTTAGCAAGCTGCGTGGAAGATGTGGTAGATTTGCTCGCGCCCCAGGCGCACGCAAAACAACTGGAAATTTCATCGTTTATCGAGAGAAATACACCAATTCATCTTATCGGAGATGCGGCGCGTTTGAGACAATTGCTGACCAATTTAATGGGGAATGCAATTAAATTTACTCCGGAAGGATATGTGACGGTGCAAGTGGAACTGTTGGAATCCTGTGACCCGGGTGCGACGATCGCCTTTTCGATTGTGGATACGGGAATCGGGATCGAACCGGAGAATCAAAAGAAACTGTTTCAACCGTTTTCCCAGGTGGATGCTTCCACCACGCGCCAGTATGGCGGAACGGGATTGGGACTGGCAATTTGCCGACAAATTGTGAATTTGATGCAAGGGGAAATCGGGGTGGAAAGTGAAGCGGGAAAAGGGTCGAAGTTTTGGTTTAAAATACCGTTTGGGCGGCAAAGGGAAGCGCCGGAAAGGGTTGCGCCGCCAGAGAGGTTAAAGGGGCGATCGCTGTTAGCAATTAGCGATCGCCCCCTGGTGCGCTTTTGTGTGCGCGATCGCGCCGAAGCATGGGGAATGCAGGTGGATGAAACCGAGAGTGCCACAGGGATACAATGGTTGCAAAAGCAACGAGAACGGGGCAAATTTTACCAGGTAGTGGCTATCGATTTGGGAACCGAGGCGATCGCGGCACTTGCCTTAGGGGAGATGATTCGATCGCACCGAGAGTTTGGGAATTTACCGTTAATTGCGATCGCCGCCACCAATCAGCGATCGAAAGTCAAAGAAGCATTAAAAATGGGGTTTGCCGATTATGTCATCAAACCGGTGAAACCCGCCCGATTTTTAGACACCCTTTCGCGGGTATTTGGCATCGAGAGTAAATCTAACCAGACCCTGGGCGATGGGCACCTTGACCTGCACTCTACCGCCGAGAAATTTCCGTTAAAACTGCTGGTGGTGGAAGATAATCTGGTGAATCAAAAAACCATTGTCAAACAGCTTGAATTATTGGGATATGGGGCAGAGGTAGTGAATCATGGGCAAGAGGCGATCGCGCGGTGGAAAACAAATGCCTACGATATCATTTTGATGGATTGTCAAATGCCGATTCTCGACGGGTATCAAACCACCCGAGAAATTCGCCGTTTGGAAGGGGGCGATCGGGCCTCAACCCCGGAACCACAGCGCCCCCATACCATTGTGATTGCCATGACGGCAAACGCCATGAAAGAAGACCGGGAGAAATGTTTGGCGGCGGGCATGGATGATTATCTCAGCAAACCCGTCCATCAAGAACAACTGCAGGCTATACTGGCCCAATGGGGCAGTAAGTTGAGCGAATCCCCGGCAGCAGCAACAGTCAACCCGCCCCCAATGGAGTCTGGAGAACGTCCATTCGATCTCGACCGTCTCGAGTTGATTTGTGCCGGGGATGCTGCCTTTAAGCAAGAAGTTCTCGAAACTTTTATTGCAGAAATCCAGGCGCATCTGGCCGCACTGCAAGCTGTGCCAGTAGAAGATTTTGCAACGGTCGAACAAGAAGCGCATTACATCAAGGGTGCTAGCGGCAATATTGGAGCCAAAAAACTTTATGGTTTGGCGGCGCTTTTAGAACGAGAAGCCAAACAAGGAAAAGGAGAAAATTCGGCTGCTTTATTGGCGCAATTAACTGAAGCTTTTCAATCCGTCGTGAGTTTTGTAGGTCAGGTGGTACAACGGGAATGAACTCTCTTTTCAACAAATTTTTAGCGGTACATGGCATCGAGCACCTGGTGTTGGATCGAAACTTAAAAATTCTCCAATTTTCTCCGGGAGTGGAACGCTTTGCCGATGCTCCCCATCAGGTGTGCGTGGGAGATGAGGTGAGTGTGGCCTTCCCGGAATTAATCGGCGTAGAAGCGTTGTTAATGGAGGTGCTGGAAGGACGAGAAGCCTGCTTTAAACTCCAATCCCTGGGACGATTTGGCGAGCCAAATTCTCCGGTTTATTTTGATATTTACATCATCGAAAAAAATGATGCTGATATCGGGGATAAATGCTTGATAGTCTTTTTTGAAGAAGTCACCGAGCGGATGGTGTTGGAACAAAAGCTCGTCCAGGCCACCAACGAAACGAATCTGTTACTGGCAGAATTATCTACCTCGAAGGCTTATATTGAGGAGATTATTACCTCGATTGCCGAGGCACTGATTGTGACCAATCAAGCGGGAACGATTAAGACGATTAATCACTCTACTGTTGAGTTATTTGAGTATAGCGAAGCCGAATTATTGAATCAGAATATTTCCCGGTTGACTTCGGCGGCAGAAGAGTTACGACAGGAAGCGAGTTTGAGAGAGTCGAAATCGCCGGAGAATAGCGTACCTCATGCCGAAGCGGTCTGCAAAACGAAAACCGACCGAAAAGTTTACGTGGCGTTTTCTTGTGCGGCGGTGCAAACTGAGGTGGAAAATGTGCTGGATTTTGTTTATATCGGGCGGGATATTACCGATAGAGTGCGCCAACAACAGCGTCAGCAAATTCAGTCAGCCACCACTGCGATTCTATCGGAATCGACGAGTTTTAAAGAAGCCGCCCCGCGATTGTTGCCGGCGCTTTGCGATCGCTTGAAATGCGATGTGGGGGAACTGTGGATGGTGAAAGCGCAAGAACAGCGATCGCCAACCCCATCGGTGGGCGAAGGGTCGGTGTCGGTGTGGGGGTTTGCAGACTCGGCGTTTCACCTGCACTGTATGGAATTGTGGCATAGCGAGGCGATCGCCAATCCGCGATTTATCCGCGCCACCACCCAGAGGAGTTTTTCTCGCGGCGAGGGATTAGCCGGTGAAGTGTGGGCGGATCGTGGCCCGAAGTGGATTCCAGAAATGGCCGATGAGGAGAGCTTTGCGCGGCGCGAGGTGGCGATGGCGGCGGGGTTACAAGGGGCGATCGCGGTTCCCATTTTAGGCGATCGCGATGACTTGAGCGTAGAAGCGGAAAATGAGCTGACCACGGAAGTGCTCGGCGCGATTGTCTTTTTCAGTGGCGATCGCTTACCCCTGGATGAGGATTTATTGCAAACCCTCGCCGAAATTGGCAGTCAAATCGGGCAATTTATCAAACGCAAACAAGCGGAAGCTGCCTTACAAGAAAGCGAAGAACGATATCGCGATTTATTTGAAAATGCCAGCGATTTGATTCAAAGCGTCGCCGCCGATGGTCGTTTTATTTACGTGAATCGGGCATGGCGCGAGACCCTCGGCTATACTCAAAAAGAAGTGTTTCGCCTCAAACTCGTCGATATCATTCATCCAGACTGCAAGAACGAGTGCCTGAAGCTGTTTCGGCGAATCATGTCCGGAGAAGATATCGAACAACTGACCACTCAGTTTATCACCAAAGAGGGAGAAAAAATCTGGGTCGAAGGTAGCATTCACTGTAAAATCGTCGAAGACAAACCGATTGCCACCCGCGCCATTTTGCGCGATATTACCGAACGCATCCAGGCGGAAGCTACCCTGCGCCAGCAACAGGCCAGAACCGAAAGCTTATTGCTCAATATATTGCCCGAAACTATCGCCGAACGCTTAAAAAAGACACCGGGAAGTATTGCCGAAAATTTCCCCGATGTGTCAGTTTTGTTTGCCGATATCGTTGGATTTACCCAAATTGCCTCTTATCTGTCGCCGATTGAATTGGTAGACTTGCTCAATCAAATTTTTTCTGCTTTCGATCGCCTCACCGAACAGCATGAATTGGAAAAAATTAAAACCATTGGCGATGCTTACATGGTGGTGTCCGGACTGCCCAAACGACGCCCGGATCACGCGGATGCGATCGCGGAAATGGCCTTGGAAATGCAAACCGCCCTCGCCCAATTTAACGCCGCCAATCACAAAAATTTCAGCATCCGGATCGGCATCCATAGCGGTTCGGTGGTTGCGGGGGTGATTGGCATCAAAAAGTTTATCTACGACTTGTGGGGGGATACGGTTAACGTGGCTTCTCGCATGGAATCCCACGGAATCGCCGGCCAAATTCAAGTCAGCGATGCCACCTATCAGCTTCTCAAGGACCGCTACAAGTTTGAAAAACGCGGTTCGATTTTAATCAAAGGCAAAGGCCAAATGAACACCTATTTTCTGGTGGGTCGAACTGAGGAAACCAAAATTCAGCAGTTATCCTCACCGGACAAAGAAGCTATGAAAAGCGTGCGCGAAGCGACTCAAAGTATGGTAGAAATGATTAACGAAAAACTCAGAGATTTGTAACTCTCGTGGCGCGCCAAACTAAAAGTAGAGACGCCTCCAGGCGTCTCTACTTTTATCGGATGGAGTTTATTTATTCACCACGGAGTGGCAATTTTGTCAATCAGCCGATTTCTACCAATTGGATATCAAACGTCAAGTCTTGACCGGCGAGGGGGGGATTCGCATCTAAGGTGACTTGGGAATCGGAAATATTGGTGACGGTTACCGGAATCACTTGGTCTGGCGCTTGTTGAATTTGCAGTCGCTGACCCACTTCTAAGGGGATATTCTGCGGAATGCGATCGCGCTCAACCTGTACCACCATATCCTCGCGACGCGGACCATAGGCGCGATCGGCAGGAATTTGTTCGGTTTTTTCTTCTCCCGGGGCCATTCCAATCACTGCTTGTTCGAAACCGGGAATCAGTTGTCCTTCGCCTAGGGTAAATTCTAACGGTCCGCGTTCCGTTGAGGAATCAAACACCGTACCGTCGGATAATTTACCCGTGTAATGAACTTTAACGATATCGCCCTGTTTTGCCTGTGACATTCTTATTTCTCCTACTATTCAGGTGCTTTGCCGACTCCGAGTCTGGTTTTATAAGACCTCCCAATATCAACCAACGTTTTAATCAGGTTAATCAATCGACCCGGAGTGAATTCAAGAAGATTTTTCCCTCTTGCTTGTCAGATGATTGTTGATGAGGTATGATTAAGGGTTGGAAACTCGGCAAAATTTCCCCCCAGACATCTATGACCCCACCGAGCGATCGCCGCTCGGTGGGTCTTCGGTCAACATTTTAACTTGGATGGTGGATTTTTGCAGGAGGCTGCAACTCGCCGAGATTATCGGCGCAACGCCTCAACAACCGGATTGGCATTTCCGCGCCGAGGAGAATGGGCGATCGCCGCGCGCCACCGTCTCAACTTCGGGGAAACAGTCGTTCCAAGGTCGCTTGCAGGTTTTTGTGCGGGTAAATATCCGGCTTTTTGCTCCAAATGTAATCCAGAGTTTCCTGATAGGTCCACTGCGGATTTTGGCGGAAACAATACGCCACCCCCAGGGAACCACTTCTCCCAATTCCGGCGCGACAGTGAATCAAGAGTTTTTTTCCGCGCTCAATTTGTTCTTCAATCCAGGCGATCGCCGCTAACATTTCCGCTTCCGGAATCCCATGATGCGCGCCATCTAACAAGCCAATTTTCCGATAGGCGATTTCCCCATGTTCCTCGAAATTCACTAATAATTCTGCCGCTAAATTCAAAACCGCATCAAATCCCAACTCTCTGGCATTTGACGCCGCAATAAAATTCCCCACATACACATTTTCCCACACTTCCACCGCACTCGCACCTTGGGTCCACTGCATCGACTCAGACGGCGGTTCCACCTTCACCCGTCCATTATCTCCAAACTCGCCGATCCAGTGCCATTCTGTTTCCTTTAACCCCTCTCCCACCCGATAGGTGAATTCATAATTTCCCACACTGGTGGGCATAAAAGAACCGGCAAATAAATACACCCCGGACTCTTCCCCTTTATAATCCAAATCTAGGCCGTACCACGACCCTTCACTATTAAATTTGGTTAACAGATTCGTCCATAATTGTACCCGCAACGCCGTGGGCGGATGCGGGGCAGTCAGCTTCACCCAAACCCCCAAATGCTCTAACATATAAAGGGTTTTTTCATCTCCCAGAGAAGGGTAAATTTCTTTAATGTCTGCGAAAGATTTATCGATACTCATCACCCGATAATATTTCCTTTGCCATTTTACCTCCACTTCATTTTATAATTTGTCGGTGGGCATTGCCCACCCTCCAGTTAGAGCTGATTCGTCAATATTTTTAATGATGGATTCTCTCGCGACTTTCATCCCAAAATTCCCCGATCGCGTAGAAGGCGATAATCCCCATCAGACTCGCCGCTAAATCCGCCACCGTAGAACTGCGGGTGGGAAAAATCACTTGCAGCATTTCCTCTGCAATGGTAAACAAACTAAAAATAAACGGGCCAAAGGGAACCGGAACGGTAAACAAAACCATCATTTTTTTGCCCAATGCCCGATGGCTGAGAAATGAGGCAATGCCGTACAATATAAAATGGCCGATTAAGTCATAATTTGGAATCAGAGTTACTCGACCCAAGGGCAATTTTCCTCCATTGGCCAACCCCATAATTGTCAGCAAAATGGCCAAGTAAATTAACCCCGCGATCGCCCAGCCTTTTCGATTCATTTTCATTCGGGCAAACTCCACAATCGTTGATGCAATCGTTGACTTCTCAGATGCAGACGCACAGTCCGGATAAAAAGTGCCTGTTTGAAGCAATTCTCATCATTATTCCCCCTGGTTTTACTGTGGACGGATGGGAGAAATTGCGTTTTATCGGCATGGGAAAAACGGCGGTAAACCGAGAAACCCCTTACCGCTTCCTCAAGACACCAGAGGAACGGAATTCGCTGCTTTAGCTTGCAGCAAATACGTGGTCATTTCTCCTTTCCCTTTCACCTGAATAACGCCGCGTTCTTCCAAAACATAGTCATGGCGCAAGTGTTCGTAAGTGGCACTAGAAACGTGAATGCAGCCCGGAATTCCGTGGGATTCCATGCGCGAGGCAATATTCACCGTATCGCCCCACAAGTCGTAAATAAACTTTTTGATGCCAATTACCCCAGCAACTACCGGTCCGGTATGGATGCCAATTCGCATACTCAAAGTTTGACTGAAATCCGCATTAAATCGCGCGATTTCTGCTTGCATATCCAATGCCATATCTGCCACCGGGGCGGCGCTATTTTCCCGGGGAACCGGCAACCCACTGACGACCATATAACAATCGCCAATGGTTTTGATTTTTTCTAATTGATGTCGTTCTGCTAAGCGGTCGAAGCGGGAAAATATTTCATTGAGCAAGCGTACTAAGTCGGCGGGTTCGATTTCGGAAGACAGGTTGGTAAATCCGACGATATCGGCAAATAAAACCGTGACTTCTGCGAAATTATCGGCAATGGTATTTTCTTGCAATTTCAGGCGATCGGCAATCGGTTCGGGTAAAATATTCAACAGCAGGCGTTCGGCTTTTTCCCGTTCGGCGGCCAGTTCTTTTGTGGAAGATTCTAACGCCACTAACATGCCATTAATCGTATTGCCGAGATTGGAGAGTTCGTCATTTCCGGACATAGAAACTCGCCGGGATAAATCGCTGTTGCTGCCGATTTTCTTCACATCTTGACTCAAGTGCGCTAACCGAGCTAACACCAATTTTTCTAACAGCAATAAGGTGCTGATGCTAAAAACGATGCCTACCACGATTAACGAAACAATCAGATAGCGCAGGCTAATTTGACCTTGACGATAAATATCCCGGGGGATTTCTACTTCCAATAAAACGGCGGGGTTGCCATAGATATCGCCCAGGAGGGTATAAGCAACTAAGAGCTGTTCGCTGATGGTTTCTACGAGGATAGAACTGTCGGCGTCAGGATTGGATAACCTGGAGATCGCCCGATTAATTTCCGCCGGGATTGCACCGGAATTGACCGGATAACCGGTAATATCCAAATGGGTTAATTCCCCGAGGCGCTTGATTTCTTGCGCGTCTAGATATCTGCCGATCGCCAATGTACCGCGACTCGGACCGGTTCCTTCGCTAGTGAGAATCGGACCTGTGGCGATCGCCATCGGGCCATCCGCTAACATGACAATCCCGGTAAACCGATTCTCTGCATCTTGCAAATCCGCTTGATTCGCCGCCGACAAATGACCCGAAATATCTTCGGGCACCGGTACAGTTTTATCCCGCTCTAAATCGAACGCCACCCCATACACCAATTCCCCTTCTGTATTGATAAATCCCATCAAGTTAGCGCGAATCGAGCGAATATTGGTTTTCCCCAGATTCCGCGTAATATAATTCCGATTTCCATCTTCAACAAACTGATAGGTTTCATCCCAAATCCCCCATTGATAATTCAGCGCGTTTAATTCATCGCGATAATTGGAAAATGCATCCAGAACTCGTTGCACGTTGCGCTGCGCCTCGCGTTTTTCTAAGCGAGTGAATCCCGCCAGTAAAATGGTAGAGGAGGTCACATGCACCGCGCCAAATAAACCAATCAGAGTCGCGCCGATCGCCAGCAGTGTTTTTTTGCGTAAAGTCATCAGGACAGCTTCGGGGTAAAAAAAGCATCATTGGAATTATGACACGGATAAACCCAGACGCGATACCCCACCCCAAAACCCGTAGGGTGCGTCACCCCCGCCACTCAATCAATCGCCACACCACTTAATCTCATTCGGGGGTGACGCACCAACAAAGGGCCAAAAAATCAATAACCCGTCGCATTCGCCAGTGACGCACCAAACCAATCCCTACCATTAAAACCGATAGTGCTGAGTGCGATCGAGATAAATGCGCGCCACACTATCCCCGGGATTGATTCGCAGGCACTTTTGAAACAGTCGATGCGCCTCGGCGTAGTGCTGATGAGAATAATGTAACAAAGCTTCCTCAAAAATGCTTTGGGTGATTAACTTTCCTTCTCTGAGTTCTATCGGATCCGCATCGAAAACTTCAAACACCGACACGGTTTCCGACTTTCCCTTGACTTTAACGCGATCGATGAGGCGAATATTGTAGTGATTTGAATTTTGCAAGCTGTAAAAGGTGCGATCGCTAATCAACAAAGACAGGCCATAATTTTTCGTCAATCCTTCGATGCGCGAGGCTAAATTCACCGCATCGCTAATCACCGTGCCATCCATGCGCTTCGGTCCGCCCACGGTACCCAACATCAGGGAACCAGTATTGATGCCAATTCCAATTTTAATCGGACTTTCCCCTTGCTGCTGACGTTCTAGGTTGTATTTGTGCAGTCGCTGCAACATCGCAATTGCCGCTTTCACGGCATTATCCGCGCCCTCGCCGAATAAGGCCATAATTGCATCGCCGATGTACTTATCGATAAACCCTCTATGTTCCCCGATCGCCGGTTCCATGCAACTGAGATAAGAATTAATAAATTTAAAATTCTCTTGCGGCGTCATGCTTTCGGAGAGGGTAGTAAAATCGCGGATATCGGAAAATAAAATCGACATTTCCATTTCCACCGCTTCGCCCAGTTTGACCGCCACAATGCTTTCATACCCCAAAAAATGTAGGAATTCATGGGGAACAAATCGTCCGTAGGCATCGGTTAATTCAAATTCCGCATCGAGGGCTTTTTCTAAATCAGCATTGAGCGCGAACAATTCTTTCGTAAACCGTTCGCGATCGGCTTCTGCTTGTTTGCGTTCGGTGATATCTTGAAAAGCAACCAACGCATAAGAAATATTGCCATTTTCATCATAAATTGGCGTTCCCCACGCTTCGATGGGAATACTCGGGCGATCGCTGCGGTGAATTTCGATATCGTCGGCGGTAGAAGTTTCCCCTTTCAACGCCCGAATGATGGGCAAACTTTCCCAAGGATAAAGCGAATCAGTCCCGGCGAGATAATACTGATAAACCTCCGCCAAGCGCTGGGGATTGGCCGATCGCACCACTCCTTTTCCCAATAATTCCTCGGCAGTTTTATTGGTATAATAGGGTTTACCCCCGGCGTCGAGTACCGCAATTCCCACCGGCATTGCTTCGAGAAATTGCGCCAACCGACGTTCGCTTTCGCGCTGTACTCCGCGAGAGTAATAGGCCGCCATTGCCACAGAAGACCCAATTAACCCCACAATCGGCGCAACTACGGGAATCCAATAACTATTTAAAAATGCCAGATAACTCGCCCCCATCAATCCACTGCTTCCCGCCCCAATCCAAATAACGACGATCGCCCATTTTAGGGAAAGATTTGGTTTAAATCGCTTAGTCTGCAATAACCCATAGGAAATGCTGGCCCCCGCCAAGGAGCAAATCACGGTCCACAACCACTCGAACCTTTCGGGTAAAAATGTAATAAACGGACGCGCTTCTAGCGCCCCGCTGAGGATTTGGCTAATTACATTGGCATGAATCACCACGCCGGGAGTGCGCTGCGGTGACTGGGAATTTCGGCCACTAAAGGGGGTAAAAAACAAGTCATTCAGACTTTCGGCGATGCCGCCAATCAACACAATGCGATCGCGCATCAAATCTGGGGGAATATCATTTTCCAAAACCTCGGTCATAGAAACGGTTTTAAAATTCTCTTCCGCCCCGCGATAGTTAATCAAAATTTGATATCCCCCGGCATCTACATTAATATAGCCGCCTTCATTGCCGCGCAGGGGAATAAACACTGCTTTTCCCAATCCCAAATGATTCTGTTGGGCATCTACCATTTCTAAGCTGATGCCCTGGGATTCGAGAACCCTCAAACTCACCGTCGCGGCAAGACTCAATCGGGTGCTTTGGTTTTGCGGTTTAACCGATAGCAAACCGCGACGAACTTTGCCATCCTTATCAATCACTAAATCGGCGATCGCCACTTGATTTAGTTCTTGCAATTTTTCTGGGGCGGCCACTTTTCCCCCCACGACTTTTTCTACACCAATTAAATTCGGCGTAGATTCAAAGACCTGCACCAATTCGGCATGTCCCGGTTCTACGGGCAAATCGCGATACAAATCCATGCCGATAACTTTCGGTTGCTGTTGTTTGATGTTCTCGATCGCTTCGGCGAGTACGGCATCGGGAATTGGCCATTGTCCGATTTTAGTAATATCCGATTCGTCAATGGTAACGATAACAATACGCGGATCGATGGGTTCTGAGGGGCGCAATTGAAAAAACAGGTCCAGAGTGGCCCACTCCAATAATTGAAATAGTCCCGTACTATTGAGCGCGATCGCGACCACTGCGACGGTGGGGGCACTCATCAGTACCCCTCGCCATTTCCACATTTGCTTTTTTAACGTTCGCCACATTTAGATTCGGCACCCACCACTGGATTGATAAATGGGGTTCCTACCAAATTGTAGATAACCCCTGACTGGGATTGCAGAAAACAAGCCGATGGGTACCTTGAAAGCGTCGGTTGCAAGGGTGGCGATCGCCCTTAACTAGGGGGACAATAAAGGTCGCTCGGCGATCGCTTCGAGTCCCACCGAAGCTAACAACTCGCGCCAATTTTCTTCCACGATCGCATCGTCAGGCTGCGATCGCCGCAGTTGCGCGAGGGTACTCATCGTATCGTACCAAATCCCCTCAGCTCCATACAAGGCGGCTTTTTCTAACGGGGTCAGAACCTCTAATTCTCCCATCGAATTCGGGTTGAGTTCCACCCGCTCGATTCCTCCTTGCACGCCGGGAGTGTCTGGGCGCAGTCCGTCTTTTCCGACCAAAATAAACGTCCAGCGATAGGTCTGACCGATTTCTAACGCCGGCACCTCTTCGGGTAAGCGAACCGCCAGAATTCCGCCACCGCCAGAGATGGGAATTTTGGTTTGATAGTGATGGCGGTTATTTGCATCTTTGAGGGCAAAAAATAGCTCGGTGGCTTCCGTTTCGGGCACGTACAGGTAAAATTCCGGATGCTGTGCGACGGTTAACCCGCTTTGGGTTCCGGGCATCAATGGCGTGACGCAAGGACTGCTCTCGAGGGGCTGTTGGGCGCAGATATCTTCGTCGCGAGATGCTCCCCCGGCGGTGTCTGTGGGTTCTCCGTCTCCGGGGGGTTCGAACGTCACTTGCACCAGGGTTTGGTCTTGCACTCGGCGATCGCTTCTGTGCGGCTCAGATTGTGCTACGGTGCGTTGTGCCAAGCTTCCCCCCAAAGCTAGGGGTAAGAATACTGAGAGAAAACCGAGGGCGATCGCGGTTGATGTGTTTTGTCGAATCTTCATAATTATCCCCTTATTGATTGATTGTTTCTAGTGATTTTCAACCATACACCTTCTCTATTTTAGAGATTTTTTTTTGCGATCGAGTTTCGGTCATTTTTTTTGCGCTAACAAAGAAATATTTCCGGACTCGATGAGTGGGTGTTTTTGTCCGCTCGTGACAATGAGCGGGGAGGGTTGGCGAGACCCAAAATGACGCACCCTACGGCCTGAATTAAAGCCAATTCCCGACCAAAATGAACGGTGCCCAGTAATAGGGATGGGCGTATTCCGGGTTCTTGAGTAAAAATTGCTGTGCCTCGCGCAACGCTTGTGCTTTGGAAACCCTTGTTTCAGTAAACTGGCGATAAAATTCGGCCATTAATTCGGCAGTGGATCGGTCGTTCACGGACCAGAGGGTTGCCAGAGTGGAGCGCGCGCCCGATCGCACGGCGACTCCTGCCAAACCCAAGGCGGCGCGTTTATCGCCGGCAGCGGTTTGACAGGCGCTCAATACCAACAGTTCAATCGGACGCGGTTTGCTGTCTTCGCGCGATCGCAAAATCGTTTGAAACTCGCGGACTAGAATTTTATCGTCCCATGTCAGCACAAATGTCTCTTCGGGATTGGAACTAAATTGCCCGTGAGTGGCCAAATGGATCAAGGGAAACGGAGCCGTTTCGATGTGTTCTTTCAAGGTTTGGGTGGTGAATTGTTCGTTTAAAAACACTTCTGTGGGTAGCTTGGCGGCGATGCGCTCCATTTCCGACTTAACGGCGGGCAAGGCACTAAATCCCTGACGCGCTTCGGTGAGTCCCCCGGTGAAGGCTTGTAACCCCTCGCGGGCGATGGCGCGCGGGGCGAGTAACTGCAACCCGGGGGTGAGGGCCAGATTGTATTTCTCCACCAAATACTGTTCCCCATCGTGCAGGGCCGCCATTGGCAGATTTCGCAAGACTCCATCCAGGACAAACACCAGGGTTTCGATGTTATTGGCGGCAAAATCTGCTTGTGCCGGTCGAATCAACCAATCATAGACTCGTTGCGACAGTTCCAAGCGGGTTTCGTCGGCGAAAAAGGGATTGAGGGATTCGAGGAAGTTTAGCAGGATGCGTTCTACAACTGCCTGGGATTCCTGGGTGTTGTAATGGCGCAGGGGTTGTCCGGGCACGGAGAGGATGACTTCTAGGCGATCGGGTAAAATAATCGGATAAATCACCGCCGCCGTGGCATCTACTTCGTCGAGCAACACGGGCTGAGCGTCCAAACAGGCTTCGCGAAAGAAGTTATCCAATTCTGCCAGTTGCAGGGCTTCGATGGTTTGGCGCGCTTGTTTCAAGTTTTTTTGACTCGGATTGGATTTGAGCAGCAAACTGACCAATTGGCGATAGACCGGTTCGACAGTTTCGGTAAAGGAGAATTGCACGTCGGGATTAATCGCTACCAAGTCGCTGCGAAGGGCTTCGAGACTGTTGACGGATTCGCTGAGGGCAGCGATCGCCCCTTCGGTGTCTCCTTGTTGGTTTAACACTCGCCCCAGTTGCCATTGCCAAGGGGCGACCAAATCCGTGGCATTGATGCCTTCGGCGATCGCGAGGGCCTGTTGGGTGAGCTTTTGGGCTTCTTCTCCCTGGTTCGCACTTTCGTATAAGTGCCCTAATTGCCCGAGGGCGTAGGATTCGGCTCGCGCATCCTGCAGCGAGCGCGCCTGTTGCACGGCACTGGCTAGCAGGTGGGCGGTTTCCACGCTCCAGGGGGATTCGTTGGTTTTCTGCTGGTAGTTTATCGCACTTTCGGCAAAATTCACTTTGGCATACACCGAGGCGCGACTGGCGGGGAGTTCCGCCAGTTGTCCCGGGAGGCTGGGAAACAAGGTGCGAGCCAGTGGCCAATCTTCGGTTTGAATCGCCAGGTTGAGCTGATTGAGTTGAATTTCCACGCCCAACAGCGGGTCTTTGGCTTTTTCGGCGGCTTGTTGGTAATATTCAAAAGCGGCTTGCGGCTGTTGCAGCGATCGCGAAATATTGCCCAAATTGAACAGAATGGCAGCAGTTTGTCGGGGGGATATCCGCTCTCGCACTTCCAGTCCCCGGGCGATGGCCAAACTTTGGGTTAAAATCTCGTGCGATTGCTCTAGGTCTCCCACCACTTGCAGGGCGATCGCCAGATTTTGCAATCCACTGACTTTAATCTCGGAATCCGGTTGGGAGCGAAGTTGTTGGTTTGCGGCTTCTAGTAGGTGGCGCGATCGGCGATAAAGCCCTAGTTTTTGCAGGGCGATGGCGTGATTGATTTGGCTCCCTAGTTTTCCGGCGTCGTCTTTGGCGATCGCATAGGCGTCTTGCGCTTCTTTCCAGGTGTTGGCGGCGGCTTCAATCTGTCCTCGGGCTAGCTCTAGGGTGCCGCGCGCATTCAGGGCTTGAGCTAAAATCAGGGCGGACTCGGCATTGCCCGGGTCGCTCTGTGCGCCGAGTAATGCGAAACTTTCCGCGATCGCCCTGGTGGCGCGTTCCCATTCTCCTAGGTCTTGATACGCGAGGGACAGGTAATTTAAACTAGCCGCTTCTTGCAGGCGATCGCCCTGACGTTGGTATGCTTCCCGGGCTTGTTGCCACAGTTGCGCCGCTTGGGCAAATCTGCCTCCCTCGTATAATACTCGAGCGCGATCGAGTGCGGTTTGGGCTTCGCTTCGGCTCTGGACGATGGCCGTTTCGGGGGGCTGTTGGGCTAAGCTTGGCAGGAAGCTGGTGGTGACTACAAAACTGAGTAAAGCCAGCCAGAGGCTAGACTGCAGCGCCTTGCGCCATCTGCGAATTTGGGTGGTTGCTGTCTCGCGCATTCTCTCTTTACTCCCGGGTTGGGGCGGTAGGAAATCATTACTCTACAGATAAGGGATGGTGGGCATTGCCCTCCTACAGGTCTCGCACTCTTCGGGCAATTTTCTACTAGGAATAACACAACTGTGCTATTTTGTCAAGGAAATTGCCGGAAGTGGTCTGGCGGTGTTATTGGGGACATTTCGGAATCGGATGGAGATTCGCCACTGGATGAGGGGCGATCGGCACCAATTCAATTTGGCCGAACCGATTCATTTTCCAGGTTTGGGCTTCTACGAGGGGGGTTGGGGCCGCAGAAACCGGGGAGGAAGGTGGTTTTTCCGAAGTGGGCGTTTCGGAGGTTCCGGTCACCGGGCGCAGGTCCTGCCACAGCAGTGCCCGGGAGAAGGGTTGGGTGGGATTGTTCGGTAAACCCCCGCGCCCGGTGACGATAAATTGGTTTCGATCGCTAGGGGTACAGCCCTGGACGATGCGATCGCTCGGATCGCTTACCGTATCGGCGAGGTCCACCAATCCCGCTGCCGGATCCACTTCTGGCGTCTTCAGTTCCACAATCCCGCTAAACTCGGAACCGAGTTGAGAGGTGGCGGTGATGTCGCTGTTGGCGGTTTGGGCTGGACGAAATTCAATCCCGAAAATGCCCTCGGCGCTGATGCTGACGCGACCCCCGCGCCCTTCTAAGGCATTGGCGGTGATATCGCTATTCTCGAAGGCGGTTAGGGTTTCGGTGCTGATGGTGATGTTTCCGCCATCGGTGTTGCCGGCGTCGGTGTTGATATTGCTATTCCCCTGCAACCGGATATCGCGCGATCGCACTTGGATGTTCCCCCCGGTGCCGGCGACGGTGGCGGCACTTAAGCTTCCCCCACTCTCCAATCGCAGGCGATCGGCGTCAATCTCTAGCACCCCTGCGGCTCCAATCCCCCCGCTTCTCACATCCAGGCTGGCTCCGTCGCGGACGATTAATTCTGGCGTTCTCACTCGCACGTCGCCTCCCGGGCCGGTAGGTCGCAGTTGCGGATAGTCGGCGCGCCCGGATGAGGAATTGATAGTGGTGGGCAGGCCGGTCAGCGGGGAAGTGCCATAGACTTCCACCGATTCCGAAGCATTCACCGTCAGGGTGCCGGCGTTTCCACTGCCAAAGGTGGCACTGGAGATAATCGCCCCGTCTCCCAAGATTAATTTGCCAGTGGAAATCGTCAACTCGCCGGCAGGGGTGGAGCCAAATGTGCTGGTGCCCGGACCGCTGGTGACTCGTCCATCGGGCGAAACCCCCAGGATTTCCACCGAGTCGGTGGCTTGGATATTGATGTTTCCTCCCGCACCAAAGGCGGGAATCACTTCCCCGTCTATCGCCGAGCCGCTGTTGGAGCCAAGCAATGTCCCCTCGCGCATCACCAATCGTCCGGTTTGGATCTCAATGTCTCCTGCCGCACCGCTTCCGAAGAGGGTATTGTTATACAGTCCGGTGGGGAGCAGGTTTTGGGGAAGGGTGCGGCTAATTTCTATCGAGTCTGCGGCATTGACGAATAAATCTCCTGCCGCGCCACTGCCTAAGGTGACGTTGGCCATCACGCTGCCATCGCGGATGGTGAGGCGGTTGGTATTGATAGTGAGTTGACCGCCCAATCCGCTGCTGCCGAGGCTGTTTAAGTTGAAGACGCCAGACGCGATCGCTTCTACGGCGTTTCCTGCCCGAATGGTAATCTTGCCGCTGTTGGCTGCGCCGAAGGTACCATTAAAGGCGATCGCGCCATTATAAAGTCTCACATCTCCGGCAGTTTCCAAGGTCAGGTCTCCGGCGGGAGCAAAGCCGAGGGTTTCGCTAAACAGTCCGCCTAGGCGCGTGTTGGGTTGCAGTTCTCCCGAGAAGCCTGCACGGAAAGCGCGATCGAGAAATTCCATTCCCACGCCGATCGCGGTGATGGAGTCGCGGGCGCGGAGGGTGAGATTTCCGCCGTTTCCGCTGCCAAAGCTGGAGGTGGATAAAAATGCGGTGCCTTGCAGCAAAAATCGCCCGGTTTCGATGGTGAGGTCGCCGGCGTCCCCAGCTCCTCGGGTATCGGTGGCGATCGCGGTAAAGTTCTCCGGATCGGCACCGCTGACTTCCACCCCTTGGCTGGCTTGAATCCGGATGTTTCCTCCCGGTTGCGAGCCTGGGGCGATCGCGCTGACTCGGGAACCCTCGCGCACCGCTACCCGCCGCCCTTGCAGGTGGATCGCGCCGCTCCCCTCACCACTGGTATTCAGGGTACTTTGTTGCAGCACTCCGATATCTTGGAAGTTCTCCACTCCCTCATAGCCTACGGCAAATCCGCTCTGTGTGGGGGTGAGGCTGACGCTACTGTTCCCCCCGACACTGCCAATTTCGATCCGTCCATCGGGACTTTGCAGATGTCCCCCTTGGAAAATAACGTTTCCTCCGAGTAAGGCTAAGGTCTCGCCAGGAGCAACTTGCAATCCGGTGGTTGCACCCTGGGAATCGCTCACTTGGGATTGATTGACCAGGGTTCCCGGGGCCGGTCCGTACTGCAATCCCACGGGGACGTTCATGGTCAGCAGGGGCGGCGCTTCCGGATCTGTGGCGCTGAAGCGGTTCCCATCGTCAAATACTACGGCGTCGGCACTGGTGGCGAAAAAGGAACCGCCGATATTCAGTTGGGCGTTGGAACCGAATACCACGCCATTGGGATTGAGTAAAAATAGATTGGCGGTCCCGTTGGCGCGCAATATGCCATCGATGAGGGAGGGGTTGCTCCCGGTGACGCGGGTGAAAATGTTCTGGATGTTTAAGCTATTGTTAAAAAAGGCTTCGCTTCCCGTGGGTAGGGAAAATTCGCTAAAACTGTGGAAGAGGTTGTCGCCGATCGCGGTTCCGCCTTCGATCCGCAGGGTATTGGCTTCGGGGACAATGCTGGAGTTGTTTGGTAAGCTGCCATCAGGGAGGATTTGCGATCGCCCGGGGGGCAGGAATAATACGGTTGTGGCGAGTAAAACCAAGCCAGATAATATCGGCCTGATTCTCAAGCCGTGCAATTGCAGCTTTTGCAGCAGGTGCCATCCTTTGGCTGGCAAGTAAACAGTTTGCGCCTGTACCATAGTTTTCTTGGTTTGTCAAGTAAAAGAGTAAATTACTCGTAGCGCACCCAAATCGTTAGCGATCGCAATTATATCACCAATCGTGAATGAGGGCGATCGGGTTGCCCTGGCGGCAAAAGTGGCGTCTGTCGCCGAGGTAACACCGTGGGTCACGGGTTTGGTGGCTGCGATCGCCTGAATTTTTCCTCTCTTAGAATAATAATAGCGAAGGGAATTGGCGATTGGCTTTGACATCGGGGCGATGGATTGATAGCAACCCCTTGTTTTTCTCTGGGAAACCATGCTCACTCCAGTTCGGGAGCGCACCGACAGGCGATCGCCCGCGCATGGGCGGGCGATCGCCACTTGCAGAATGCACCTAACCCAAGCGATCGGCTTCCCACTGGGTGGCGGGGGTTTCGGTTTGGGCGAGTAATTCCCCGCGCGAAATGACATATCTCACCGGGGGGCGACGGCGCAAAATATCAAATTTACTCTCGGCATCAAAAATAATCAGATTCGCGGGTTTTCCCGGCTCAAGCCCATAGTTATCCTCAACTTTTAAGGTTTTTGCGCCATGATGGGTTATCATATCGTAACAGGCATTGATTTCTTCTACGCCGGTCATCTGGCAGACGTGAAGCGCCATATATGCCACATCGAGCATATTTCCAGTGCCCAAACCGTACCAGGGGTCGCAAACGCAATCATGGCCGAGGGAGACATTTAGTCCATTTTGCCACAATTCTTTTACCCGGGTGATGCCGCGCCGTTTGGGATAGGTATCGCTGCGTCCTTGTAGGGTAATGTTAATCAAGGGATTGGCGATAAAATTAATTTGCGATCGCTTCAGCAAGCCCATTAATTTGGTGGCATAAGCATTATTATATGACCCAAATGCCGTGGTATGACTCGCCGTCACGCGCGAACCGAGACCGCTGCGAAGGGCGCAAGCGGCTACTACTTCTAAAAAGCGCGATTGTTCGTCGTCGATTTCGTCGCAGTGAATGTCGATGAGTTTGTCATACTGTTGCGCCAGTTCAAAGATGCGATGCAGCGATCGCACCCCATCTTCCCGGGTGTACTCGTAATGGGGAATACCGCCCACCGCATCCGCGCCTAATTTTAACGCTTCTTCCAACAATGCCTCATTCTGGGTTCCCCCATATATGCCATCCTGGGGAAATGCCACCACTTGCACGGTGAGCCAGTCTTTCACTTCTTCGCGCACTTCTAACAATGCCCGCACTGAAGTGAGCTGCGGTTCGCTGACATCGGCGTGAGTTCTCACGTAAAGCACGCCGCAAGCTGCCTGCTGCTTCAGGGTGGCGATCGCCCGCTGCTTCACATCCGCCACGGTGAGACTGCGCTTGCGTTCCGCCCAAATTTCGATGCCTTCAAACAACGTGCCGCTTTGATTCCGGCGCGGTTCCCCCGCCGTGAGTGCGGAGTCCAGGTGAATGTGGGAGTCCACAAACGGCGGACTCACTAACCGCTCGCCCACATTGAGTTCCCGCTCGCTAAAGTGAGATAGTTTGGGGGCGATCGCGACAAATTTGCCGGCGCGAATCTCTATATCCACCACCGAACCGGTCAGCAGTCGGCATCGGCGCAACATTAAAGTATCGGCAATTTCTGACATAACAATTCCTTTGCAAAAACCTCAGTCCCTTATTTTAGAACCTTTGGCAAAAAAAAGAAAACGTTGAGGCGGCTTTTTCTCCAAAAAGGGGAGTTTCTAACTCGAAATCGACGGGGTACTTCGATTTCTTTTTTTAGCCAACCCGTTTATCTATCAAGGGTTGAGAAAATGAGATAAGAGAAAAAACCACAAAAAACGGGGTGATTGCTTCAATGTCTTGTAAAAGGGAAATTGCAGGTGCAAAAATCCGGGTTTTGGTTCCAAGTGCCTAGCCATCCGCCGGGGGTTCGCTCATCAGCACCACCAAACCCAAAACTGCGCCTAAAATTCCGAGAATTTGCTTGAATTCTAAAGCGGATTGAAATAGAATCACAGTCAGTAAAATGGTAAATGCCGGCATGCTGGCGATCGCGATCGCGCTGCGGGCAGCCCCCACTAAAACCACGCCATAATTACTCAGCAGATATCCCACTAACGTGAGTACGCCGACGATTGCGCCACCCACCACAAGGGTGGGAAATTGTCTCGGTTCTAGGGTAATTTCCATCAAGTCAACTGGCAACATTCCCACGAGACAAGACAAGACAAATACCGTGCCCAACGCGATCGCCGTAAACGGAAGCGGGTGCAACTGACGGGTGGCGCGTTGGGTCAGCAGCAGATAGCTGGCAAATGCCAGAGAACTTACAGCCGCCGCACTTATTCCCCACAGAATATCGCTCAAGGTACCGACGAAAAAACGGGGGAGGGGAACTGCTACAAAACTGGCGATCGCCACCATCGTCATCGCCAGCACAAGCAGTGGAGTCGGGCGATCGCCCCACAATGTCCAAGCGCCGATCGCGGCGATCGTCGGATACAACAACCCCGAGGCGATCGCCACTGCGAGTGGAACGAATCCTACTGCAAAATACATAAACCATTCCGCCACAAACAAACACAACCCGCTAATTATCCCCACCCACAACACCGAACGAGTGGGATGTTGCAACTGATGTTTCAAATCTTGCCCGGTGAGGGGATAAAGCACTTTTGCCAGTAGGGGAATTCCACAGACTCCCACAATGCTGCGAAGTAAAAAAAGCAACCACCAATTTCCCAGATTCGGCGTGAGGAATCCACCCCATTCCACCATGCCAAACAAGGATTTTTCGTCAAAAATCATTTCGACGAAAACGATACCGATGGCAAACTGTACGGCGGCGAGAATTGGCAACAACAAACTCAATTGGAGATGAGACAACTGCATTAATCTTCTCAATTCAGGAAGTTTTCGCGCGTTCAAGAGGAAAATTGCGCTCTTCCGGGAGACTTGCAGAAAAGCCCCGGTTCGCTCAACCTTTCTCTATCTCATTGTAAAAGAATGTTCCGATATTTCCCCCCACCGCTTGCGAATTTCTAGTTTTCATGCAACCCTCGATGTTAACTTTCGATTTTAACTTTATCGCTGTTGTTCGTTTAAGTTGCATCAAACAATCTGGGGAACCTACCTGGCGCGTTCCTCCCTCAGTGAAATCGGGGACAATGAGGAAAATTTACCTCGATGAAAGTATGCAATTTAAACGCTTTTTCCCTGGAACGCCAACCGGGCTAATGGGGGGATCGAATCACTTTACGGGTCACCCCGCAGCAGTATGACCTAGCCGCCGGGGTTGGTTCTGATTCATTATAATCCCCGATCGGTTCGATAATGGGACGCTTCCCACCGAATTGATGGGGGAAGAAGTCTCTCGTGCCCCACCCGCGTCGCCACCTCATCGAGAGAAACACTCTCCCTCGCCCCGATAAAAAGCGCTATAAATCGTTAGGAATGAGCAACGTTTGTTCGAGGGAACCGAGACCCCGGGCGGGAGCGCACTTTGCTACTGCGTTTTCCGTCTCAATTCTCCATTTTCAAATATCCATTCTTCATGCTCTTCGGTTCTCGGTGGCGGTTGCGTTTCCAATCCAGTCACCCCAACCAAATTTGCCTCTGTAAAGTCAGTTCCCGTAACATCTGCACTGACTAAAATTGCATTGTACAGATTCGCACTGCTGAGGTTAGCATAACTGAGGTTGGTACTAAACAAATTAGCTCCGACTAAACTGGCACTTTGCAGGTCAGCCGCCGTGAGATTGGCCCGAACCAAATTCGCCTCATCGAGCACTGCATTTCGCAAAGAAGCGCCGATTAAATCAGCACCTTGTAAATCAATCCCCGTTAAATCCGCACCGGTGAGGTCGCAATGGCGACATTCATTTCCCCGTTGCAATTGCAGGAGGTGTTCGGGATTTTCGGCTAAAGCCATAGGTTTGACAACCGCCACCGAAGGGATAAGTATTGCGGTGGTAAAAATAAATTTTTTGAGCATGAAAAAACCCTGAAACAAGATAAATGCGGTTGTGATTTTTAAGAGTAATCCCGTTCTTCGGGGAGAAACGGACCGCTATCGAGCTGTTCTTGGAGTCGGTTGCGCTTTTCAATCGCATCCGTGGCATTCGGATCTACTTCAATCGCCACCCCATAAGATCGAACGGCTTCCGGATAGCGATGTAATTTTTCGAGGGTTTCCCCACGACGCAACCAGGCGAGAGAGTGAGTGGGTTTGAGTTGAATGACCGTATCGTAAGCGGCGATCGCCTGGGTGTATTGACCCACTTTTCCTAGCACTCGGGCGCGTTTCATCCAAGGTTCGTAATGATTTGGCCAAATCGCGATCGCCTCATCATAAGCCACCAGGGCATCGATATACCGCTGTGCTTTGGATAACAAATCCCCCCGTTTCATCCAGGCGCGAGCGTCATTGGGCTTGACTTCCAACACTTTAGCAAATGCATCCAGTGCTTCCCCATAGCGTTCCAAAATTTCCAACACTTCCGAGCGTTTCACCCAAGCGCGGTAAATAAATGTCGGATCCGAGGTAATTTGACCGATTTTCTCATAAGCAGCTAAAGCATCCTCATATCTTTCTAATTTTTCTAATGCCATGCCTCGGTGATACCATGCCTCGGGAAATTTGGCCTGAATTAAAATGGCATTGTTATAAGCTTGAATCGCATCTTGATAAGCGCCGAGACCGTAAAGTGCCATCCCGCGACCCAGCCAAGCGGTAGACAAATTGGGATTAATTTTAGTGGCTTGGTCGAAAGAGGCTAAAGCGGCTTCGTACTGACGGGCATCAGAGAGTGCCACGCCGCGATTCATCCAAGCTTCTGGCCAATTGGCGTGCAATTCAATTGCTTTATCGAAACAAGCGATCGCGGCTTCGGCCCATTGATGTTTGAGCGCTCTTCCTTTATAAAACCAAATCACCGGATTGTTCGGTGCTAGAGACAAGGCGCGATCGAACGATGCCACCGCTTCCGTGTAGTGCTGCAACCGTTCCAGACACAAGCCGCGATTAAACCAACAAGCCGCATTATCCGGCACCAAATTCAGCGCCGCTTCGTAAGCCGCTACTGCTTCGGTATCGCGCTCTAAGCCCTCCAATGCCAGCCCTTGGTTATACCAAGCGGCGGCATTATCTGGTTGTAATTTCACCGCTTTGTTGAGGGAATCTACCGCTGATTGATTGCGCTGCAATTCCATTAAAGCAAGGGCGCGATAGTACCAGAGTCCGGCTAAATTCGGGTTGAGTTTGGCCACCCGGTTGAAAGCCGATAAAGCAGCTTTGGGTTGTTGTACTTCCAGGAGCGATCGCCCTCGGTAATACCAGGCTTCGTATTGATTGTTTTTAATTTGAATTGCTTGATCGAGAGACGCAAGCGCTTCGGTGTAACGGTGCAAGTGAAACAGCGATCGCCCTCGGAAAGTCCAAGCCCAATAATTATCGGCATGGTGTTGAATGGCCCCGTCATAAGCGGCGATCGCCTCTTCATAGCGATGCAAATTCATTAGGGCCGCGCCCCGTTTCAACCATGCCCGGTGCAGTCGCGGGTTTTTTTTCAGGGCTTTATCGTAAAAGGCGATCGCCGCCGGATAATTTTTGCGATCGTACATTCGATTTCCCCGTTCGTAGTCCGATCCGGCTCCCAATAAGTGGGTGACGAACGACCAAAGCGGCGAACTCGGTTTTGCGGGTGGCGAAGTGTCCGGCGGCGAGTCGGGTGGGGTCAACGCTTCGGTTACTTGCCATTGGTCAAACTGGGTCATCTTGGGAACCTCCGTGGGAAACTCCGCTACACTGCGGTCTGCAAGACTTTCCCTGGGGCGATCGCCAGGGCAATTCACAACTCTCGGGTTTCCAATCTCTGCGAACCTATCCGCGTTCTGCGCCTCCAGAGATTGGCTGAGCGGGTTGACATCAATTTTGGCACAGAACTCGGTGCGTTCGGTTAGTTGATTTTCTCATGAGCTGGGACAATCAGTGAAGCCCGCGCTTGGGTGGTGTTTTCCCAATATTCCCGAAGCGCGGGCGCAAGGCGTACAAAATGCGGCAAGGGCATGGGGAACGGATCCAATATTCGGTGTTTCCCTGGGGGTTGAACCGCCCGGGGGCGGGAGAAGTTGCGCTGCAGGTTAGAGACGGTATTGGCTGATGAGGCGAGGAATACTGCGATCGCATTTTGGATAAACCCGATCCAAAGACTCGGTGATTGAGCTTCCATGAGGCTCTCTCTAGGGTTACATAAATTAACCGTTGTTGAGGAAAATCATAATAAATTAACGGTGGAATCGGGGTTAACCGAATCCATGAAACACCCCAATTTAAACCCTCATAATTTTGGCGATCGCCCCGGTGAGTTACGGGGGCGATCGCGCCAATTGCGGGCAATCCTTACCCCAAAAAATCGAACGCCCCATCCTCAATAATCCCATTCGGATTGGCGGTGCCGGTGAGGATTTGCTCTACTTGTTCCGGGGTCAAATTCGGATTTGCCTGGAGCATGAGGGCGGCGACACCGGCCACCATTGGTGCGGCCATCGAAGTGCCCTCCCAAAAATCATACCGATTAATCGGCAAGGCGGAATAAATATCCTCACCTGGTGCCACCAGATAATCTAGCACCTCGGTGCCGGCGCGGTTGGTGAATTCGGCGATCGCGCGATCGCGAGTCACGGACCCCACGGAAATCCCGCTTTCACCGGCCAACCCAGCGGGATAATTCACCGGACTAAACCGCTTCCCGCCGCCTAACAGGCTCAACCCATCGTTGCCCGCCGCCATCACTACGACCACACCGCGATCGTTGGCATACCGCAGGGCTTCCCGCTGCATCTCACTAGGCGCGCCACCCCCCAAACTCAAATTAATCACCCGCGCGCCATTATCCACGGCATACCGAATCCCGGCGGCGATATCTTCATCGGTGCCGGTAAACGGATCGAGCACCGGCACCGGCATGATTTTCGCCCCGGGAGCCACTCCCGTGGTGCCCACGCCGTCATTTTTGCCGGCCACAATCCCCGCCACGTGGCTGGCGTGACCTTCTAGGGGATCTAAGCTCCTCACTTCTGGGGTATTCCGCCGGAAATTCCAGCCTCGCACATCATCGATAAATCCATTCCCATCATCGTCAATTCCGTTGCCGGTAATTTCGTCTACATTCTGCCACACCTGCCCCTGCAAATCCGGGTGAGTATAGTCCAGGGAACCATCAATCACCGCCACCGTCACTCCCGCACCAGTATAACCCCGCTGCCAAGCTGCTGGGGCATTCACCATATCCAGGTGCCAATTCGACCCGCCCAAGGGAGCGGCTTGCGGGAAAGGTGCGACGCCGATCGCGCTGGCGACGGCGGCGGCTGCATCCAGCATACCATATCCATAGCTGCGATCGAACTGTTCCGGGGCGAGGGTCAAGTCGTAATAGGTCTCCCCGCTGGGGCGAGACACCCACAGGTGATACTCCCCCGGACCCAAACTCACGTGCAATTCTTCTAACGTGGCACCCCCTTGCGCCGACAGGGCGACGATTTCCTCGGGTTCTACCAGACCATTCCCATTCCGGTCTTGAATCAGCCGCAAGTCCGCATTGCCGCTCAACCCATCTAAAAATACGCTCACATCCCGGGGGCGATCGACCTGGAAGCGATAAAAATCGTTGGGATTGTTATCTCGCACAATGCCACTTTGCCGATGTATCCGATCCAGCAGACCCACATCGAAGGCATCCGCTACGCCATTTCCCGCCACCGGGGGAGGAATTTCCGCCGTCAAGGCATCCATCCACAAACTGTAGGTGGTATCCCCTAATGCCTGGGAAACGCGCAAGGTGTAAGTTCCCGGTCCTAATATCGGGGTCAGTTGGTCTTGATAGGCACCTTTCGATTCCGACGCCAAGATAACCTCATCCGGTGCGATCGCCCCGTTCCCATTCAAGTCTTTACTCAAACTGAGTTGGGCGTTGGCACTCATGTCATACAGATACAGTCCTACCTGTTGCCAATCCTGCAAGGTAAACCGATAGTAATCGTCCGGATCGCTGGTGGCGATATAATCGCTATAGATTTTCGCTTCTGGGGCTAACACCCCCGCATCCAGGGCCGCCGCCGCCGTATTCCCCGCCGCATCTGGCGCAATTTCTGGGTCGGATTCTTCCATTGTGAGCAAATAGGGCGTGTTGCTGCCCTTTTTGGCCACGCCGAGATAGTAAGTTCCCGGCCCTAAAATGCGTTCGAGTTCCGGGGCCATGTCTCCTTCAGTGGTGGGAAAGGCGAGAAATTCTTGAAAGGTAAAGATATCGTCTTTGTTGATATCGTGAATCAGGAAGAAATCGGTGGGTTGGACGATGCGATCGAGTTGGAAGTTCACATTGCGGGTATCTTCCAGGGAAAATTCATACATATCGTAGGGATTCGCCTCGCCGATAAAGTCTGCGACTTCAAAGCGATCGCGCAATACCCCGATGGTGGCAAATCCCACGGGATTCAGGTTTCGCGCCCCGGAGGTAGGCACGTCAACCGGAATCGAGTCCATCCGCAAGTCATAGCTGGTATCCTCTTCTAGGCGAGACACATTGATAAAATAGTTTCCCGGGTTCAGATCGAAGGCGCGAATCGCGTTGGGAAATATATCCTCACTCGAGGGTTCGAGCAGGGAAATAAAATACTCGTCTACATCAATTCTCCCATCGCCATTAATATCGTTGGGATTGCGATTTTCATCGGAAATCGAGGCCACCACTTCTCCGGGATCTGGTACTCCATTGGCGTTTAAATCTTGAACGATTCGCAAATACACATCATCGGTACTCAACCCATTGAGTCTCAAGCTCACGTCACTGCGACTGCTGAGGGTAAAGCTGTAAAAGTCTACCGGATCGTTGCTGTCGATGTAACCGTTGACGGCTTGGGGATAGAGCAAATCTCCCACATAATGTGCCGCGTTGAGGCTGTTTCCGCCAATATCCGGTTGGGAGAGGATGCTGGCGGGGGTGGAAAATACATCCAGTTTGTAGGGGGTGTCTTCTTCTAAATGGGAGACGTTTACGAAGTAGCTTCCCGGTCCGACGCCGAATAAATCCAGTTGGGATAAGCGGGTTTTATCGCCGGCGATCGCATTTTGTCGGTCGATTTCATCCAGGATGCCATTGTTGTTACTATCTCTAAACAAGGCAATCTCTGTGGTGGCTTCGCTTCCCTCTCCGTTAATCCTCACATCGCGAAACTCATTGAGGCGAAAGTGATAGTAATCTTCCGAATCCAGGCTATTGACCACCGGGCGCGCTTGGGGATTTTCTCCCACAGTCTGCGCGCCATTTAATACGCCCAAGTCTCCGGGTAAATATTGTCGCCCTTCAAAAATTCCTACATTTAATAAATGGTCGAGCAATTGTTCTCGATTATTGCCCAATGCTTGCTGCAAGTCGGGATTTGCTGCTGCATAAAAGTCTAAGTCGATAAATTGGGAAAAGGGGCGATTTTCATTGATACCACTGGCGATCAGATGTTGTAAGGCGAGGGTGCGATCGCTCCCGAAGGCTTGCGCTAAATCGGGATTTTTGCTTAAATAAAAATCTAGGTCGATAATCGGCGAAAAGTCTCGACCTTCGCCGATACCGTACTCTCGCATGTGATCGTACAGTTGGCGGTTGCTGGTGATGCGAAAGCTCGCCAATTCCGGGTTTCTCAGGCGATAGTAGTTGATATCCACAAACGGTGAAAACGCCCGCCCTTCGTTTAAGCCGGCGTTTCTAAAATGCTGATATAATTCGTCCGGACTATCGATACCGGCTGCGGCTAAGTCGGGATTTGCGGCTAAATAGTAGTTGGCGTCAAACAGTTCTAGAGCCATCGGTCAAGTTCCTAGGAGCAATTGTTATAAGCTGTCTTGACTTCTATTAAAGCATCAAGTTCCAAAATTGACCGCATTTAGCAACAATAGTTAAAGTTTGTGCCCACAAAACCTTGCCCCCCAGTTCATTCTCCGGGGGGAAACGGCGGCGATCGGGTGTCACAAGGTGGCGGTTGTCATTATTTTCCACTCTTATGCATCAAGGAGCGCAGTTTCCACCACTTGCTCGAATTCATCGCAATCCTTAATCAATTTTAACACGATTTGGCGGAAGTAGTCAACATCCATGCGGTTAATTTCGGCATTGTGCATCACGGAAAAAACGTGACGGTGGTTTATTTTTTCCACACACCAAAACCCGATGCGGTATTCGCTATTTCGGCACAGCAGCAGGGTGGATATCCAGCCGGGAATATCCTCTAGGGCATCAAATTTTAAAGCACTGGGCACGGAAAACTCCAAAGTGGTATCGTAGCCAACGATAAATAGTGTTTGCGTGGTTCCAGAAGCCGCATTAAACCTTAAAACCGCGCTGCGATCGTCCAAGTCTTGGATTATCCATCCCAGGCGATCGCAATAGCGATCGATAGTGCGGCGAAAGTTAAATTTTGCCAACAAATCTCGGTCAACAGCCATCATTATTTCTCCCATTAAAAATCAACAACAAAAGGCGGGGTATTGAAATCTTGCTTAGGCAATTAAATTTCGCCTAAGCAGACTATTTCATACTCGTTCCCAGCATGAGCTGGGAACGCATTTTGCGAGGCTCCGCCGCCGACTCCAGCAAGCCGAATCACTTGCATAATCAGCAGCAAAATTGGTGCAGAGTTATTCCATCGCCGCATTTAAAGCCGAGCGAATTTCGCGAATTTCTTCAGAATTGTTAGAGCCATATCCTTGTTTTTGGGTGCCGGCGGTAGTAATTGCAATCCAATACATCGGTTTCTGCTGCGTTCACCACCAGATACCCAATCCAATGAAAATCAAACCCAAACCATAAGCAGCCAGCAATAATACTCCCACAAGGATGCAAATAAGCGGGCCTTTGCGGTTGGGGTCTTCTTTGAGTATAGAAACCGAATCAATGTTTTTAATTTGGTACTGCGTACCGGAAGGCACTTCAAAGATTGTCTTGGTGATGCGAACTCCACCTTTGTCATAAAAGAGAGAAGATACCATAATTCACTCCTGTCAAGGTAAATAACAGTTGAAACTTACAAGGAGATACCTGCGGGAGAAGAACGGAAAGTTTTAATACTCGTTCCCAGGCTCCAGCCGCATACTCGTTCCCAGGCTCCAGCCTGGGAACGCCTTCTCCGAGGCTCCGCCTCTTCTATTACCCTGAATATTTTGCATAATTACCAAATAATAATTCGCGGGTAATTGATTCTATGCTTGTCTTGAAACCAGAGTAACTTTTGCCGAAATGCATGATTATTCGAGCCATAGTTTGATGCCGATGTAAGGTGATAACTCGATTCTGGCTGAAGCCGCCAAAAATATCAATTCATAAATTCAGGACTTTGAAAGCAAAAGTTCTGGAGGTGAACTCGCCCCTCGATGGGAAAAAATCGGAAAAATCAGTTTGGTTCGGAAAAGGCGGGCGGGGACTCAAAGTCAGAGCCTCATCGCTCAAGTTGTCTAAAGACGACTCAAAATTGAATCCCTGGCGGGTGAAAGGGTTCGCCATGCAAAATTTGAGGTTATACTGAGTTAAAAGGATAGAAGCACTGAAGCGATGGATATTGAAGAAGCGGTAAAAATTGCGGATGAGTTGGTGTATCAGCAGACTGGCGATCGCCTGAATGGGCTGCAAGTCGCGTTACTGCGCGGCGCGTTGGCGGATTGCACCTACGAAGAAATCAAAGCCACCGAGATAGAAGCGCGCAACTATCAAACCAGCTATCTGGCGCGAGACGTTGCGCCGAAGCTGTGGGGAATGCTGGGGGAAGTATTGCAAAATGCCGGGATTATCGAACCGGGAGAAAAAGTGGGAAAAAAGAATATTTGGCAACAATTAGGGCGATCGCAAACCCTCGCTTCCCTCACTCAACCCAATCCCACACCACCCCTGTCTGAATCGCAATCGCAGCGCAAAACTTTCCCATCTACAAATTTCTACACAACCGCAGATCCATCGATTAATTCCCTCCCCCTTCCGGGCAAAAGCGAAACCTGGGATAAAGTCTGCGATGTTCCGCCGCTCAATTTGCGTCAAGACTGGGAAAGTGCGCCGGATATTTCCCGATTTTACGATCGCCAGGAACCGCTAACCCGTTTACAGCACTGGATAGTCGTCGAAAAATGCCGATTGGTGGCAATTTTGGGACTGGGGGGAATTGGCAAAACCGCCTTATCGGTGAGATTGGCACAACAGATGCAAACCCAGTTCGATTTTTTGGTGTGGCGCAGTTTGCGGTATGCACCATCTCTTGCAGATTTGCTCGCCGATTTGCGGTGCTTTTTTTATCCCCAGCAGTACAGAGAAAATCCCGCATCTATAACTCATAGCATGACCCAACTGATGGAGGTATTGCGACAGCGCCGATGTCTGCTAATTTTCGATAGCGTTGAAGCAATTTTGCAAAGCAATACTCTCGTCGGTTCCTATCGCCCGGGGTATGAAAACTACGGCGAACTCATGCGACGAGTGGGAGAAGAACCGCATCAAAGTTGCTTGCTAATCACCAGTTGCGAAAAACCCAGCGAGATTGGGTTGATGGAAGGCAAAAGGCAACCAGTGCGCTCTTTTTTGCTGAAGGATTTAGAAACTCCCGCCGCCCGATCGCTCCTGCAAGAACAAGGCTTATTTCCCGCCGCAAAATTGGACAAACTGATTCAACTGTACCGAGGCAATCCTTTGGCGCTGAAAATTGTTTCTGGCACGATACTACAGCTTTTTGCGGGAAATGTCACGGAATTTCTCAAACAAAATACCGTATTTGTGGGAAAATTACAGAAGGTACTCGACGCGCAGTTCGAGCGCCTGACTCCATTAGAAATAGAAATAATGGTGCAGTTAGCGATCGCCACCACCGCCCTTTCTCTCCCTGACTTGAAAACCGCCTTTGCTGACGCGGTTCGTACCTCTAGTTTAATGGAAGCCCTGGAGTCTTTAGCAGGGCGATCGCTGGTGGAAAACCACAGGGAAAACGCTCAACCTCGCTTTTCCCTGCAACCGGTGATTAGGAAATACGTACTCAATCGCTTTTCCCCGCAATAAATGGAGTTTAATCCGCTATGATTTATCCCGGAACTCTTTTTAACAATCGCTTTTTAGTCCGTCGCAAACTCGGTAACGGCGGATTTGCCCACACTTTTGAAGTCAGCGATCGCCGCGTCAAATTTACCCGAGGAAAACCTGCGGTTAAATTGCTTAAAGTGCTGAAAATTCCCCCCAGCGTTGACGAAGGCTATCGCAAGGCTATCGCTCTATTTCAGCGGGAAGCCGAAGTGTTAAGCCACCTGAATCACCCGGGCATTCCCCAAGTCGAACCCGACGGATATTTTACCGTAGAACGGGAAAACTGCAGCGAACCTTTCCACTGCTTGGTGATGGAAAAAATCCCTGGCGAGAATTTAGAACAGTGGCTTGCAAACCATTCTCCGATTACCGCACAACAAGCCATTAACTGGTTAAAACAACTGTTAGATATTTTACAACGCTTGCATCAGCAGCAGTATTTTCACCGGGATATCAAACCGTCGAATATTATGTTAAAACCCGACGGACAATTGGTGCTGATTGATTTCGGCGGCGTGCGACAAGTTACCCATACCTATCTGGCCAAAATTAGCGGCGATCGCGAAATTACTGGACTGATTTCTCCCGGTTATACGCCTCTAGAACAAGCCTACGGAAAAGCTGTCCCTCAGTCCGATTTTTTTGCATTAGGACATACCCTGGTTCATTTACTCACCGGCCAACATCCCTTAGATTTGGAAACCGATGCGATCGCCGGTCAACTGCTGTGGCACAATTGCGTTCCTCAATCCTCCCGAAATACCCTGGAAAATTTTGCCTCCCTGGCGAATTTACTCGACCGCATGATGGCTCCCTTTCCCGCCAATCGACCGCAAACCGTAGCAGAAATTTTATCAGAATTAGATACAATTGTCAATCCCCAATCTCTCGGCGAAATCCACAGCAACCCCTCGGATAAACTGCGCCGCAAAACTGTCATAGGCTTGGGCATAAGTCTGGTAGGACTGTTGGCGATCGCTACAGTGACGACAGCAGAATTGACCTCGCCTAAAATTGCTTTAGCCTGCAACAATAGCGGCGTCCACCACCATGTGAGCGGTCGAGAATTGTTGGCCGAACTCTCCTATAATTGCGCCGTATTCTTGAACCCAAACTATGCCAAAGCCCGCTACAATCGTGCCGTGCTTTACGAAAACCAGGGAAAGCTGGAGTTAGCGGCGGCGGAATACGACAAAGCGATCGCCGTCGGGAATCTCTCTGCACCCTACAATAATCGGGCGCGATTGTATATAAAAGAAGCACAATACGATAAGGCAATTGACCTGCTCGAAGAAGGGTTGCAACTTGCCAGCAGCGATCGGGTTCAATATGCCTTTTTGAAAAATATGGGTTGGCTGCAGTTCAAATTGGAAAACTCTGAAGCCGCCAAAGTGCACTTACAACGGGCAATTTCCCTAATTCCCAACCGTGCCCCCGCTTACTGTGTGTTAGCACAAGTGTGGGACGCGGAAGAGAATTTTTCAGCCGCCAACCGGGCAGGGAAAAACTGTCTGAAATACGACCCGAACGCAACAGTTTCTCGGGAAGCCCAAGAGTGGATCGATGTTGTGCCATAGTTTGGGTGGGAAATATAGGCGGGGGATTGAAATCGCGCCTGGGCAAGCCAAGCGCGTAGCCCGCGACAGCGCTATAGTCCGCCTACGCGGACTTTTGGTATAAGTTGATTTCGGAGTCGATATTACTGGGCGGGGAGGCGGTAGCTTGGGGAGAGCGTTCCCCCCAGGGGGGAACGAGTAGAAAGGGGGTTTAACTCACTTGAGATTAGCTGGGGCAAATAATATCTCCCGCTTCTTCCCCTTCTTCAGCGGGGCATGGTTCCACTGGTACAGATTGCCCGATCGCGCCGCTTTGGTTGAAAACCTGCGCCATTTTAGTGGGGAGCAGGTCTGATTCTTCCTCCTTGTCTGACTCGCTACTGCGAGAGATAGAGAAGTTGGTACTCACGGAGTTAACCCGATAGGCACTGGATGCCATGTTAACCCGGAGGGTGAGAGACAGAAACACCAACAGGGGGATAATATAGAATTGTTTGACAGTCATATCTCGCTTCCTTTCAAAAGTAAATCGGAGAGGAGAAGCGAGTTAGCGCTAACTGCTGTTTTTTCTCCACAACTCTAGAATCGCTGATATATCGAAGAACAAACGGCACACATTAATTCCCACTTTGTTTCTCGGGAAAAACCGCTCCCAAAGCGATCGCAATGAGTGATAAACTGGTCGAAAAGCGAATTTAATTACCCACCCGGGGAGAGGACAAACATGGCAGTTTCTCTAAAAGCCTCGAAAGCAGGACTCGAAATCGTGGATGCAGCGCGCCGAAAAAAAGGCTGGACTAAAACCGCTGCAGCTTGGTCTGACAAAGCCTTAGTGGGCAAAGCGGGTTTGCGGCGATTTTGGCGGCGTATCCCGATTACGCAGGAAAACTTCGTGCGGATTTGTCAGGCGGTGGGGGTGGAAAACTGGCAAGAGATTGTGGATGACACTGCCCCGGCGCCTGCGCCAACTTCGGCAAGCAATGACCAATTGGAATACCAGTGGGAGATTCAGTTGCAAGCCACTATTGAAGATACGGTGAAAGAAGAGATAGACCAGTTGGTGTTTCGCATCCAACAACTGTCAGCCAATGTGATGCTAAAACAACAGAAAATCGATTTAGCAGCGGCGGAAGTGGCTCAAAATTGGCAACCGGAAACAGCGGTGCGATCGCCCTCTCGGCAAAGTCGTTCCAGAAGTGCCAAGGGCATCCTCCCAGAAGGCACCATCACCCGCGCCAAGGAAATTGACTTGGGCGGCGGGGAAAAAGTGGTCTTAGTCGCACAATTGACCCCAGAAACTGAGTCAGAAGTGGGAGCGATCGTGGATGTGGAGCCGGCGGAGGACGCCCGCTACCTGCCTGCGGGGCTGCAGGTGGCGATTTTGGACGAGTCGGATGAAATCGTGCTAGAAGATAGCGCCGGGGAGGTGGATGATTCGATGCGATTCGAGTTTGGCATGGAACCGGGGGAACTGATTGCCATCCGCGTCTCCCTCGGCGATGTGACGATCGCCCAAGAGTTATAATCGATGGGAATGAACCTGCAACACCTGTCGGGGAATTCATTCCCCGCCCGGTTATCCGGCGATCGCTTATAATAGACGCAATCCATAGTTGAAGGGGAGACAGGATGGGAAAACTGGTGGTGCTGAAATTGCTGGAGGGCAACTTCAAGGACGGATTTCCGGCTTTGTTGGAAATCGGTGCGGATGGGGCGCGGGCAGAAATTGCCCTGCAAGGTCATTTGCCACCAGCACCGCACATTCCGGAATCCCTGCAAGGGTGGAAAGCTGCGTTTGAGAAGCAGTTGAATAAGAAGTGCGGGTCTTCCGGGGCAGGTGGGGCGCGGGCAACTAAGCGAAAACAGAGTAAATCTTCGGTAACCTCCTCAGCGCAGCAGTTAAAGGAGGAGATGAATCAATGGCTTAATTCTGGGGATGAACGATGGCAAAAAATTCGCGATGGGTTGCAGCAGAATTTGGGTCAATCCGAGGCGGAAATTCGGGTTATCGTTCAAAGTGAAGTGGGGGAAATGCGTGAGTTGCCCTGGCAGGTGTGGGAGTTATTCCGCGATCGCCGGGTGGAAGTGGGGTTGAGCGAACCGGAGTATAAGTTACCAAAAATCCAGACAACCCTGGGGCGCGATCGCGTGAGGATTTTAGCGGTATTGGGCAATAGTGAGGGTATCGATATCGAGTTCGACCGCCAGGAGGTGCAAGGGCTGGAAAATCGCGGTGCGGAATTGGAATTTTTGCAACAACCGACCAAGCAACAGTTACTCGAAACCCTGTGGCAAAATCGCGGCTGGCAAATTTTCTTTTTTGCGGGTCACAGCAAAACGGAGAAGGAATCGGGGAAAATTGCCCTAAATCGGACCGAGCATTTGACGATTGAGGAGTTAAGAAATAGCCTCACCGGGGCGATCGCCCACGGGCTGCAACTGGCGATTTTCAACTCCTGTGATGGGTTGGGATTGGCTCACCAGTTGGCCAAGTTGCACTTGCCACAAAGTATCGTCATGCGTCAACCGATACCCGACGCCGTAGCCAAAGACTTTTTGCGTCATTTTCTCACATTATTTGCGGCGGGCCTCGCACTTTATACAACAATGCGCGAAACTCGCCTGAAGTTAGAAGATACTTGGGATAAAAAGTATCCGGGAGCGAGTTGGTTGCCGACGATTTGTCAAAATCCGGCAGTGATGCCGCCAACCTGGAGCGGATTGTTGCCGCCACCGTCATGGCAACTGCAACGAACCATCCGGGAGCATTCGGACGTAGTGGAATGTTTGGCGATCGCCCCCGATGGGAAAACCCTAGCCAGTGGAAGTTACGATCGCACGATTAAGCTGTGGAACTTGCAAACCGGCGAGTTGCAAACCACCCTCAAAGGACATACCAGTGCCCTGCTTTCCCTAGCCTTTTCCCCCGATGGAAAAACCCTGGCCAGTAGCAGCAATATGGAATTTCAGGATGCCAGCATCAAAATATGGGATTTGCAGCGCGGAAGCGTCAAACAAAACCTGGGAAAGTCCTGGTTAGCCCTGCGTGCGGCTAGCGTCGCATTTAGTCCCGACGGACAACATTTGGCCAGCGGACATCTGGGGTTTACCGCCTTGGATACCGCGATTTACCTTTGGCATCTTCCCAGTGGCAAAGTAAAATCTACCCTAAAAGGACATGGTTGGGAAGTGCATTCAGTAGCCTTTACCCCCGACGGTCAAAAATTGGTAAGTGGGGGTAACGATGGGGCGATTATGACTTGGAATTGGCGGGGAGAAAAACGAGAGCAGACCCTCAAGGGCGCAGAGGATTGGTTGCAGGGATTTAGAGGCTGGTTTGATACGACCGTGGGATTTATTTGGGACCTCGCCATCAGTCCCGATGGAGAAGCGATCGCCAGTGCGGATACCGGGCAAAAGCTGATTCAGATATGGAACCTGAAAACCGGCAAACTCCTGCGGACCGTGACCCAACCCGAGGGGTACCCCCTAGCGGTAACATTCAGTCCCGACGGAGAAACCCTCGCCAGTGGAGGCAAAGACAACCGGGTGAGACTGTGGAATTATCGCACCGGCAAACTGTTGCAAACCCTGGAGCATTTCGGACCGGTGAAAGCAGTCGTTTTTAGTCCCGATGGAAAAACCTTAGTCAGTGGGAGTGAAGACCAGACGGTGAAAATTTGGCGACTGTGGCCATAAAAAAAGCGGGCAGCGCCAAGCGCCACCCGATATTCTCTCTTTCTCGGAGGGAAAAGAGGGAGAGGCAAACACCGCACTCCCCCTTTTCGGAGTATTGAATTAAGCCGTCACAGCTTTCTTGACGCTGGCGCTGAGTTCGCCGCTAGCGTACTTCGCCGCAAACTCATCCAGGGTGACTTGCTTGATCTTGGTGGCATTCCCTGCGGTGCCAAAAGCCTGATAGCGCTCAGCACACACTTTTTGCATGTACTTCATCGAGGGCTTCATAAAGTGGCGGGGGTCAAAGTTAGCCGGATCCTTAGCAGCCGCCTCGCGGATTGCCGCCGTGATGGCCAAACGGTTGTCGGTGTCGATGTTCACTTTCCGCACACCGCTCTTGATGCCTTTTTTAATTTCATCGACGGGCACACCGTAGGTTTCGGGGATTTTACCGCCGTACTGGTTGATCAGTTCGAGCAGATCTTGGGGCACGGAGGAGGAACCGTGCATCACCAAGTGGGTGTTGGGCAGACGACGGTGGATTTCTTCAATCCGGCTGATGGCCAGGATTTCGCCAGTGGGCTTGCGGGTGAACTTGTAAGCGCCGTGGCTGGTGCCGATCGCCACTGCCAGAGCGTCCACTTGAGTGCGCTCCACGAATTCCACGGCTTGATCCGGGTCGGTGAGCAGTTGTTCGCGGGTCAGTTTTCCTTCAAACCCGTGACCGTCTTCTTTGTCACCCATGCCGGTTTCCAGGGAACCCAAGCAACCGAGTTCGCCTTCAACGCTGACGCCGATGGCGTGAGCCACATTCACCACTTCAGCGGTGACGTTCACGTTGTACTCAAAGCTAGCAGGAGTTTTCGCATCTGCTTCGAGGGAGCCATCCATCATTACGCTGGTGAAGCCGTGGCGCATGGCGGAGTAGCAGGTGGAAGGTTCGTTGCCATGATCTTGGTGCATGGCAATGGGGATGTGGGGATAGGTTTCCACCGCCGCCTGAATTAGGTGGCGCAGGAAGGTTTCGCCAGCATACTTGCGAGCGCCGCGAGAAGCTTGTAGAATCACCGGGCTATTGGTTTCGTCAGCAGCCTGCATAATTGCCAGGATCTGCTCCATGTTGTTGACGTTATAGGCGGGAAGGCCGTAATCGTTTTCTGCCGCGTGATCCAGCAGCAATCGCATTGGTACTAGCGCCATATGGGATCCTCCTCGTTTCTTTTTTTTTCAGCGATTTGGGTATGAATAAGCTGAAATTGTTACAGACAATCTTAAGACAAATTTCAGATTTATGCGAATTATATCTGAAATCGGGACAAGGGCCAAATCAGGATTTTTGCATTCGTCCCTGTCTGCTGAATGGCTACAATCCAGCATGGGCAAGGGTAGAGGCGAATTTTTTCCCAAAAACAAAAATCCTCTCCTTTCGGAAGAGATTTGGATTTTTCAGCCGATTATAAAAAAATTTAACCAGAGCTGGTGGGGATTCTGGGACATATCGCGAAAAAAAAAGCGATAAATTTCGCTTTTTTCCCAACCACTTGCCTATTCTATGGGTCGCCCGGGATTCGAACCCGGAACTAATCGGTTAAAAGCCGAGTACTCTACCGTTGAGTTAGCGACCCATTGGTGTCTTTCTCAACACCTTGACTACCCTAACACAGCCTTCTGGAAAAATGCAAGGGGTTTTTTAAAAAAAATCTAAGTTTTTTCTAAAAAGTCCGCGCTGAGGCGCACTTGGGTTTCCCATTTCTGGCCAGGATTCAGGTGCAGCAAGTGTTTGCGGGTATTGATGGCGTTGCGCGGTCCGGTCCAAGGTTCTAGGCAATAGAAGTCCTTGCCTTTGATAGTCCAGAACACCAAATTGGAATAGCTGGCTTTGTAAAGCAGCCCGATTTGCAAGTGGCGGGAGAAATCCTTCACCGTAGCGGATAAGCCGGTGATTTTGGTGAAGGCGGCATCAATTTCGTCTTGGGATAAATCGAAGGTGCCGGTAAAGGGGTGAAGCTTTTGGGTTTTTTGGTCGCAAAACTGGACGGCGGGGATTTTAAACTGTAGTTGGGACTTGTCCGGTGCCCAGAAGTAGGGATGCAGACCGGTGGAGAAAGGCATTCGTTCGTCCGAGAGATTGGTGTAGCGCTGGTCGATTTCTAAGGAATTGCCCTTGAGCTTGTAGGTAAATGCCAGTTCGAAGTCAAAGGGATAGACGGCGCGGGTGCGATCGCTGCTTTTGAGGACCAGAGTAATGCTCGCCACCTCTTTGGTAATTTGCTCGGTCACTTCCCAGGGTAAATCCCGGGCAAACCCATGTTGTTTGAGGCGGTACTCCCTATCGTTATGGGTGTAGGTATCCTCGGGCAAATTCCCACAGATGGGGAACAGAATCGGAATCCCGCCGCGCACGCTTAATTCCGGATTGGCAAACCGTTCCCTATCGAGGTAGAGAATCTCGTGACCTTGGACTTGCCAACGGGTGACCATCCCGCCGCGTTCGGGAACGATTTCCATGCGGGAGTTCCCCTCGCCATCGGAGAGGATGTAGGTTTTGTACTGTTGTTGTTTTACTGCGATCGCAAACACTGTTTGTGCCTTGTCCTTTGTCCAATGTCAGTTGTCCGGGAATCGGAGGCCCCATCCTGCTGAGAGGAGCTGTCCTTATCTATTGTCCTTTGTTCTTAGCATATTCATTGATGGGCAATTCCGTTCGGACAACTGACCCATCACCACCCAGAACCGGATTAATTTGAAGCCGCGCTATTGGTCAACCGAGGCAGTTGAATTTTCTTTTTGGCGCGACCTGCCGCCCCGATCGCCCCGCCTGCTGCTGCCGCCGCTAGGGCCATTCCTGCCGCACGAGGGCCGTTCGACGATGGGGTTTCCGCTTCGGTTGCCTCTGAGGGCAGGGGTTCGGTTTCGCCAAAGGAGAGTTCTTCGTCCAACTCGGAGGTAAACGGTGAGGCATCAAATGCATCGCTGTCGGAGTTTTCTACATCGCCTAGTGCCGGTGCATTGGAATTTTCTGCCGTCGCTGGCATCTCAAATACAGAATTTTCGGCAGATTCCACCACCTGAGAATTGCGGACATCGAGAATCATCGGCGAGCTCATCGGTTCGTCGAAAATGCCCGAGAGCATGTCAATATGTTCGAGGATGCGATCGCCCCTTTCTCCTTTTACCACTTTTGGCTGGTACTTTCGCACCTCCACGGGCAAAAACTCCACCTTCATTTGTTTTTCGCGCAAGGACACTTTCAACACTGCGGTATCGTAATCGCTGCGCGCATTGCCGCCAAAAATAAAATTCCCCAAGGAGTAGGCGATCGGACGACCCCGATAAATTTCCGCCCCTTGCAAAACATGGGGGTGATGACCCACCACCACATCCGCTCCTTGGTCAATGGTGAAATAGGCGAGTTCGCTTTGCCAAATTTCTGGATAGTTCGCCAGTTCCACGCCCCAGTGGAAATTCACCACAATCCAATCTACTTCGTCGCGCACTGCTTTAATGTCTTGCGCGATCCGCTCTTCTAAACCGTGGTTGGTGCCGGCTACTCCGGCTCCCGCCGCGTGGTAATCTGCGGTATAATACCCAAAGTACGCAATCCGCTGCCCTTTTACCTCCAGGATTTCCGGTCGGCGGGCTTCGGTGACATCCATCCCGGCCCCCACGGCGTGAATCCCGGCTTGTTCTAAGGTGTTTAAGGTGTCTTGCAGTCCCGCTTCTCGATAATCCATTGCGTGGTTGTTGGCTAGGTTGACGATATCCACGCCGCCATGGGTCAGAACTTCGATGGATTCGGGATTGGCTTTGAAATTAAAGGTTTTTTCTAATTTGGTGTCGCTGGTGGTTAAGGTGCCTTCTAGGTTGACCATTGCTACATCGGCTTCGCGATATTCTGGCATCCCGTCAAATGCCCAGGTGTAGTCTTCGCCTACTAGGTCTTCAAAGGCATGACCCAGGGTGACATCGCCGCTCATCATTAAGGTGACGGTGGGATCGGTGGGGTTCATTAGTTGGGTGTGTTCCACCACCGGCACGCTTTCTAATGCTCCTTGCACCATTTGCGGGTTTTCGCGATTGTCGCCTTCCCGGTTTTGGGGAATAATCGGCGCAGTTTGGCGGGTGCTTTGCTCTTGCAGGCGCATCTGAGCGTAGCTGACGAACAGTCCTACCCCAAAGGCTGAACCGACAACCCCGGTGAGCAGAAATAGGCGAAAGAGTTTGAAGGTTTTTAGCCACTCGGTGGTTTTGGCAAATAGCTTACTCAAGCGTTGCACGTGGCGATTTTGCCGCTGCTGGTTGGCTGGGGTGACGATTCTCACCGACTGTTGCCATAGCAGATTGGTCGGTCCTGCGGGGTTGACGCAGGTGGCGATGATACGAACTCCCTCGATCGCCTCTGAGTTGAGCCGCCAAATGTGGTGACAGATGAATTTAATCAGCCCCGATCGGATTTGGTGGGCTCGGTCCGGTTGCGCGGGTATGGCGTTGAGTTCCAGGCGGATGGGCAAACATCCGCTTTTCACCGGATCGACCCGGGCGTAAATGCCTTGCGGGGCAAGGTATGAGTTGATCAGGTAGGCGATCGCCCGAAAGTTACCGGCCCTGGCTAGGTCTAGCATTGACGGGTAGGCATTGCTACTGAAACTGGTCATCTCTTTCTCTCCTGTTCGGTGTTGAGCGCGATTTTCAATTTTAAGTTAGGTTTTCCCCAAAGCGCGATCGCTTCTTCGGCTCCAGTTTGCCCCATTTTTCCCTAACACCCGGTGGATTTTCACCGTAGTTTACTCTATCCTGGCGCACCCTCCGCGAGCTACTGGTGGTTTAGATGCAGTTTTTCCCCTCAGATCGCCGCGCGATCGCTTTTTCTATTGCTGTTTTACCATTTCCACGCCATTTGGCAACAGGGGCGGTGGTTGGTCATTGGTCATTGGTCCTTTGTCATTTGGGGTTTGTCATTTGTAGGAGTACCAATAACTAATTACCACTAACCAATTATCAATGACCAATTACCAATTACTAATGATGCTTCCCACCTGCATTCTGCGTGACCGAGACTGCACCGATCGGGGGCGTTAGGGCGATCGCGCCTCATGTGAGATAAGTTAGCGATCGCCCTAACGCCGAGACTCATCTTGGCGCTCCTTCCCCGTACCGAATTTCCCCCGGTTTTTCGCCACCCCCTTTGCCTGACCGCGAAAAAGTTAAGCACTTATGCAAAATAAGCAAGCACGTTTTAACTCGTTAACTCGTTCCCAGGCGGTCGCCTGGGAACGAGTTAACGAGGCTTTGCCTCCCTCCCCCAATAAATGTGCAAAATAATTTGCACCCTTGCTTTACTTGAAAAAGCAATTATTTTAACCGATGAAGTTATCCGTGTCAAGCTCCAATAATTTTGCTAGGGTTAAGACAATTGAAAAGCGGCGTTTCCCGGGGGCAAGAGGAGCAAAAGAGTTGGGTTTCGGGATGAAGTAAAAAATCCGATCCACTAGGAGGTAGGGGGAAAGAGGGTAAAAAAGGATTGATTGTAAATAGAGGGTTCGCAAAGAGTTAAGCTTGCAAATCTACGGTTAGCTTGTTTCGAGCTTGGCTTTTTCTGACATTGACAAAAGCAAAAAAAAATTAACATAAATTAATATAATGAAACATGAAAATGCTTTAAGATTGAGTAATCAATCAGTTTCCAGCAAAAAAGAGCAGCCGAATGCTAGACATCAGCAAGTTGTATGATGAACGGTATTATCTAAACCAAAACCCGGACGTGGCGGAGGCAGTTGCCGCAGGGGTTTTTGCCAGTGGGTTAGAACACTTCCTGAACTTTGGTCAAAGAGAAGGGCGGGATCCGAGCGCTTTGTTTGACACGGCGTATTATTTAGCACAGTACCCGGATGTGGCCGAGGCAGTGGCAGAAGGTGCGATCGCGGCGATCGAACACTTTGTCAATTTCGGACAATTAGAAGGTCGCGATCCGATCTTCGAGTTTTTTACCGAGCTTTACGTGGAAACCTATCCAGACGTAGCCGCAGCAGTAGCAGGCAGCGAGCTAACTCCCTATCAGCACTTTGTGGAATTCGGTTTGGCAGAGGGACGCGATCGCGGCTTGCTGTTCGAGCGATCGTTCTATTTGGCGAATAACCCGGATGTGGCCAGAGCAGTCAATGAGGGACAGTTAAGCGCGATCGCCCATTACTTTTTGTTTGGCAAAGCAGAAGGACGGATCGCCAACCCCACCGCCGATCTGAATGCGGCGATCGAGTTAGGGAATCTGGGAACCGCCGAAGTTATTGGCGCGATCGACGATCGCAACCCAGAGCAACTCTACCGATTCACCTTAAACACTCCCAGCGACTTCAACTTAGAACTTGGCGAGTTGAGCGCCGATGCAGACGTGACGCTGTTGCAAGACCTCAACGACAATGGCGAAATCGACGTTGAAGATATCGTGGATTGGTCCGATGAAGAAGGAACCGCCACGGAAACCATCGCGCGCGGGTTGCGTCCGGGGACCTACTTTGTGGCGATCGAGCAGTTTGAAGGCAACACCACCTACAACCTGAACCTCTCAGCCACACCGCGCCCCGACGTCCCCCCCGATAATGTGGGCAACACCCTAAGCGAAGCATTCGATCTGAATGAGGCGAGTGAGGTATTATCCCTTGATAATCTGGGAAGTTTTACCATTAATTCGATTCTGGAAAATGTAGGCATCGAAGCGCCGGAACAGGTGGGCGATTTTGACCCCGCCGATATCTACAGCTTTACGATGTTAGTACCGAATCGATTTCGCTTGGTACTCGACGAACTCAGCGCCGATGCGGATGTGGCGATCGCTACGGATCTCGACGACGATGGCAGCATATCTCTGGATGAAATTATCGCCAGTTCCGAAAATGAAGGGAATCAGTCCGAGGAGATCTTCATTCCAACTCTATTTACAGGCGAGTATTACATCATTGTCGAGCAATTCGAGGGGGATACCACTTATAACGTGACCCTGGAAACCACACCGATTCAGTTTCCCCTCTCAGAAGCGGCAGAGGTTGGTAGCGTGAACCCTACGCCGCAAAGCGTGACGGGCGAGTTAGGTTCGGCAAATCCCGCAGATACCTACCGCTTCAGTCTCGATACTCCCAGCGATATCCAACTCAATCTCGATGGCCTCACGGCTGGTGCTGAATTGTATCTGATTCAGGATATCAACAGCAATGGTATAGTGGAGAGTGGTGAGATTCTCAGCAGCGCCCCCGGGCCAGAAAAGGCGATTCCGATCGTGAATGAAGTTGGCACCTATAGCAGCGATTCAGAAGCGCTTTCGTTTGTTGGATTGTCGGCGGGTAACTACTTTGTCGGAGTCAATCAGTTCCAAGGCGAGACCAACTACAATCTCACCCTTTCCGCAACGCCTACCACCGGGAAATTTAACACCCTGTTTGGCTATGGGTTAGTGGATGCTGCCGCCGCCGTCACCCGAGCGCTCGGCGAATCGGCTTTAGCCGAGGTTCCCGAGATTACCAGTAGCGCCACGCGGAACAACACCGGGGACTTGAACTTGATTAATGCCCCAGAAGTCTGGAACCGAGGGTTTACCGGCGAAGGCGTGGTGGTAGCGGTATTGGACGATGGGGTGGACTGGAAGCACCCGGATCTGGCAGATAATATCTGGGTGAACCCGAATGAAATTGCCAACAACGGCATCGATGATGATGGCAATGGGTTCGTGGATGATGTACGAGGCTGGGACTTTGTGGATAACGATAGCGATCCGAGCGGCGGCCCCGAGGACGCTCACGGTACCCATGTGGCAGGCACGGTTGCGGCGCAACGCAATGGGGTAGATATCGTAACCGGTGAATCTACTGAAATGAATGGAGTGGCCTACAATGCCACGATTATGCCAATTCGGGCACTTGGTGAGTCGAAGTCTAATCCCGATGAGGAGTTCGATCCGCTTCCCGATGCCATTCGCTACGCGGTGGAGAATGGGGCGCAAGTCTTGCAAATGAGCCTTGGCAACAATCCCGGCGATCCGCCTTCACTGGTAGATGAAGAAGCTCTCGCGTTTGCCCGGGAACGGGGGGTTGTGGCGGTGATTGCCTCCGGAAACGAACGGGATAGCTATGGTGCGACCCGACCCGACGATCCAGCGTTTGCGGCGCGCAACGATTTGGCGATCGCGATCGGGGCCGTGAACCGCGAGAAGGAATTGGCCACCTTCTCTAACCCAGCAGGTCCCTCTCCTTTGGATTTTGTAGTCGCGCCGGGAGTTGAGGTTTTGTCTACTTTTCCAAATCAGAAATACCAGTTCGAGGAGGGAACCTCGATGGCAACCCCCCATGTCTCTGGGGTGGTGGCGCTGATGCTGCAAGCCAATCCCAATTTGAGTCCGGCTCAAGTGGAGCAAATCCTCATCGAAACCGCACAACCCGAGGGTATTACTTTGGCAGTGGGGGAAGAGTAAAACGAGGGATGTTTTCCAGCTACTTCCCTGCTGAAGGGTAAAGCGTCAGGGATGGAATGACCAGGAGTCGTGGCCTTTTTTCGAGAAAGGGTCACGACTCTGGCGTTCGCAACCGTGGGATCGGGTGGTTTTTGCTACGGGCAGAGTTAATGTTATGTCCGGAGGAATCGCAATCAAGAATAATTCCTCCGCCTAGGCTGGCGATTGCCTGCCTCGGCGGTATTTCAATCCCCCGTGTTTTGGGGACTCGGAACAATCGGATAGATCTGGGAGGCGCGATCGCCGATTGTTGAAGAATTTAGGAGCCGCGAAATATAATAGCAACTATCTGCTAAGGTCAAATCTATGTTTTGTTACTCACTTTTTAAACCTTACTTAAGTGCCGCTGCTCAGAGACTCCATCGACTGGGCAAGCGCTTGCCTGTTGCCCGGGAGGTTCGCAAGGGGGCAACCTGCAGCGTGGCAGTCACCGCCTTGGTTTTGGGAGTCAGGTATTTGGGGGGGTGGCAGTTTTTTGAACTGGCTGCCTTCGACTGGATGATGCGATCGCGCCCGGCACGCAGTGTGGATTCGCGCCTGTTGGTGGTTGAGATAAGTGAGGCCGACATTGCCGCCCAGGGAGATTGGCCCCTCTCTGATGAAGCCTTCGCGCAAGTCTTGCAAGAACTGCAACGCCATCAACCCGCCGCGATCGGATTGGATATTGTGCGAGATAGTCCCAACCCCCCGGGATACGACCGACTGGTGGCACAGTTGCAAAATCCGAACGTTATCGCTATGAAAACCCTGGGGAACGAAGAAAAACAACGGGTCGCCGCCCCCAGCAGTATCCCGGAAGCACAAGTGGGATTTAACGACGTACCCACCGACCCCGATGGCAAAGTGCGCCGCAATTTACTCTTTGCCTCCCAAAGTAACAAAACTTATGCCTCTTTGTCCCTACAATTGGCTTTACTTTATCTAAAAGATAAAAACCTCCAAGCAAAACTGACCGAAGCCCAAGAATATCAGTTAGGCAATACGGTTTTTCCCAAGCTCACTGGCAATGCAGGGGGATATCAAACAATCGACGCTCGCGGCTATCAAATTTTGCTCGATTATCGAGCGGAAAATCCGGCGCACCAAGTAACGTTTACTCAAGTCCTCAACGGCGATTTTCCGGCAGACTGGGTGCGGGGCAAAATCGTGTTAATTGGCGCAACTGCCCCTAGCGTGAAAGATTTGTTTTTTACTCCCTACAGTGTAGCACAAGGGGGACAACAAATGCCCGGGGTGGTGATTCACGCCCAGATGGTCAGTCAAATCCTAAGTGCGGTACTTGATGGAGAATCTTTATTCTGGTTTGTATCGGAAAAATTGGAGATTTTATGGATAGTGATTTGGTCGGTTTTGGGGGCAATTATCGTCTGGGAAATCCGGAATCCGGGCTTCTTGATTTTGGGCGCGATCGCCGCATTAATCGGCTTACTGGCTATTGGTTATTCCCTCTTTATCTTTGGCGGTTGGATACCCATAGCTGCTCCCGGTTTTGCCTTTATTTTTACCGGATCGTTGGGCGTGGTGTACCAGCTAAAAACCTCTTGGCAACAGCAACAAATGGTGATGAAATTGCTCGGACAGCAAACTTCCCCGGAAATTGCCAGTGCTTTGTGGAACGAGCGCGATCGCCTGATTGACTCCGGAATGCTGCCCTGGCAAACCCTCACCGCCACCCTGTTATTCACCGACTTAAAGAATTTTAGCACCTTTTCTGAAAAGAAATCCCCGGAAGAATTAATGAAGTGGTTAAATCCCTATCTCAGCGCCATGACTGATGAAGTGTTAAGTCATCAAGGAATTGTGAATAAATTTACCGGGGATGGTATTATGGCTGCATTTGGCGTCCCCATTCCCAGGAGCGATCGCGAAGCCATTGCCGCCGATGCCGAAAATGCCGTCAAATGTGCCCTGGGCATGGCCAAAAAACTGCAAGAATTGAACCGCAAATGGCAACAGCAAGGAGACCCCTTAGTGCAGATGCGCGTGGGAATTTTTACCGGCCCAGTCACCGTAGGTAGCCTAGGCGGAAAACATCGGTTAGAATATGGAATAATTGGCGATACGGTCAATACGGCATCCCGCCTAGAAAGTTGCCAAAAACACTGCCACCCCGATGTTTGTCGCATCTTAATCGCCGGGGAAACCTTAGCCTATCTCGATCCGGATCGAGTTAAAGTAGACCCCTGGGGACCATTGCCCTTAAAAGGCAAATCGAAAACCGTAGAAGTTTATCGCGTTATCCATCCACAATCTGAGTAAGTTGTTTGTCATTGGTCATTGGTCGTTGACAATTTGTTAACTTTTGCTAAGCAGAGCTTGTCAAATGGCTAGATTTGAGATTACGGTAGGGGAAAACACGAAAAAAAACTCGGTCGCTTGGTAGCCCCGCTCTAAAGAGACGGGGCTACCAAGC
>NZ_JAYFEQ010000473.1:0-23829 GCF_055795085.1 Phormidium sp. CCY1219
CTTTGATAATGCCTTTAAGAGTTCAGTTTTGGACTGCTTAAGAATCCCCGCGTCTTCAGCGCGGGGAGTATCAATCTATCCTTCACCCTTTAGGGTTTCAGATATGGGGTGGAGTTTAGAACAAACCCAACGTCAGAGATTCGTCGATCGGTAAAATCGCACCGATACCCAACCACAGGGTGACTAAGGTTCCGAACATGAACACGGTGGTCGCGATCGGACGACGGAAGGGATTTTGGAATTTGTTGACGTTCTCGATGAAGGGCACTAACATCAGACCCAACGGAATCGAGGTCATCAAGGTAATCCCCAGCAGTTTGTTCGGCACGATCCGCAGGATTTGGAACGCCGGCCACAAATACCACTCTGGCAGAATTTCCAGGGGGGTAGCAAAGGGATCCGAGGGTTCTCCCACCATTGCCGGATCCAGCACCGCTAATCCGACGCAGAGGGCAATGGTTCCCAAAATTACCACGGGGAACACGTAAAGCAGATCGTTTGGCCAAGCGGGTTCGCCATAGTAGTTGTGACCCATCCCCTTGGCCAATTTGGCGCGTAACATTGGATCGCTCAGATCCGGTTTCTTTTCAATAGCCATCGTTAAGATTTCTCTCCTTTCTTAAGGTCAGCAGGGTATTGCTGAAGTTTCTCAAAGGATACAGCGAGATTCGCGATCGCGTCTCGCTGTGTTTTCAAAGCTTTACAATGGACCGGAAATGCCTTGCTTGCGGATCATCAAGAAATGCAGCAGCATGAACACCGCAATTAACCAAGGCAATACGAAGGTGTGCAGGCTATAAAAGCGGCTGAGGGTCCCTTGACCCACACTGGCACCACCCCGGATCAGTTCCACAATCAAAGTTCCCACCACGGGAATGGCTTCGGGAACGCCAGACACGATTTTAACGGCCCAGTAACCCACTTGGTCCCAAGGCAGGGAGTAGCCGGTTACGCCGAAGGAGACGGTAATCACCGCCAAAATTACACCCGTTACCCAGGTCAGTTCCCGGGGTTTCTTGAAACCGCCGGTCAGGTAAACCCGGAAAACGTGCAAAATCATCATCAGCACCATCATGCTGGCCGACCAGCGGTGGATGGAGCGAATCAGCCACCCGAAGTTGACCTCGGTCATAATATATTGCACCGAGGAGAAGGCTTCGGTGACGGTGGGCCGATAGTAGAAGGTCATCGCAAATCCAGTCGCAAACTGGATTAGGAAGCAAGTTAGGGTAATCCCACCCAGGCAATAGAAGATATTGACGTGGGGAGGGACGTACTTGCTGGTAATGTCGTCAGCGAGCGCCTGTACTTCTAGGCGTTCTTCAAACCACTGGTAGGCTTTGGAGTTCGTAACTTCTTTGGAAAACATGCAGCAAGCGTTCCGAAAAAATTAATGCCGTTGTTCCAAAATGTAACATATTTTAAACCGCATTTTCATAAAACTCACCATCTCGTTTCCCCACTCCATCCTCATGCCGCGTTTCTCCTGAATCGCCTTCGTCGCGCCGCGATCGCCGGCACTCCGCAAAGGGGGACTCATCCCCAACCCACGCGCCGGGGTGACTCTCTCTCAAACAAACCACGTTTAAATTGCATAGTTTTATGATAAAATCCTCTGGGAATATTTTCGATAAATTAACCTTTCTCGATTCAACCCAGATTTCATAGTATGCGGCATTAACTCCCGGTCTAGAGGCAATTTACCGCTTTTCGCGTGACCTTTTCTGTAGGCATGACTGGGGTTGCTCGGAGCGCGCGCGGGGTTTACGAAATTGCTGCTAAAATATGCAAAGCAAATGTTATGAAAGGCAAAGGCTGGCTCAAGCGCGGTTCTTGGGTTAGCTGCGATCGCGCCATTGAAGCGAACGCCATGAGGGATGGTAGGGGGGTACCGGGGATCCGGAGCGATCGCAACATCAGTTAAGATAAGGTAAATTTACCAGATATTAGTAATTATTCCCGTTGAGATCGGCGCTGATTAAAATTGAAATGCAGGTATCATGGCAAAACGAGTGTTTTGGGTTGGGCTGTTGTTCGTGGTACAACTGGCGCTGGGATGGTGCTGGTGGACCCCACCGGTACAAGCGCTAACCCAGGAGCAGCAGTTATTCTCCCAAGCGTGGCGGATCGTCAACTACGCTTATTTAGACGAAACCTTCAATCATCAAAACTGGTGGTTTGTCCGGCAAAGGGCGCTGAAGAAGCCCCTAAAAAATCGCGAGGAAACCTACGAAGAGATCCGAAATATGCTCGCGAGTCTCGACGATCCCTTCACGCGATTGTTAACCCCGGATCGGTATCGCAGCTTGCAAGTGAACACCTCGGGAGAATTGACCGGGGTGGGAGTGCAAATAGCCTTAGACGAACAAACCGACACGATCGCCGTAGTTGCGCCCATTGACGGGTCGCCCGCCGATGCAGCCGGCTTGCAACCGCGCGATCGCATCCTGGAAATCGATGGCTTGTCCACCGTGGGACTCAGCTTAGACGATGCGGCGGCGAGAATGCGCGGAGAGGTGGGCACCTCTGTCACCCTGAAAGTGCAACGCTACGAAAGCGAGGCGATCGAAAACATTAACATCAAGCGCGAACGCATCGCCTTAAACCCAGTGGTTGCCCAATTGCAAACCACCCCAGACGGTGTAAAAGTCGGATACATTCGCCTGAGTCAATTTAATGCCAACGCCACCGCAGAAATTGCCCAAGCGGTAAACGACTTCGAGGCACAAGGGGCAGACCGCTACATTCTCGATCTTCGCAGCAATCCGGGTGGACTGCTGCAAGCCGGCATCGAAGTGGCGCGTCTGTGGTTAAATGAAGGAGCGATCGTTTATACCGTCAATCGACAAGGCATTCTCGGCAGCTTTGACGCCACTGGAGAAGCCCTCACCGACGATCCGTTAGTGGTCTTAGTCGATCGCGGTACCGCCAGCGCCAGCGAAATTCTCGCAGGTGCTCTACAGGATAACGGACGCGCCTTACTGGTGGGAGAAACCACCTTTGGCAAAGGCTTAATCCAGTCCTTATTTGATTTATCCGACGGATCGGGGTTGGCGGTAACGGTTGCGAAATACGAGACACCCAATCACCGCGACATTAATAAAAACGGGATTGTCCCCGACAAAGTGGTGCCGTTAGACTCCATTAGCCGCAAAGAGTTGGCCACGATCGCCGATCGCCAATATCAAGCCGCATTAGAACTACTCAGCCAGCCGGCAGTTTTAGCCGATGCTGGGTAAACCACCAGGGGTTTGGTAAAAGCCTTCGGGTTCAGCCCCCATTGATGGGGGCTGAACCCACAATCCAACTCGAGGCGAACTCCTTTCGGATCGAGAGTGCGGCGCGATCGGCATTTTCAGCCTTTTTAAGCACTCGATCCAGATTTTAAAGTGACACATCGGCATTCCTAGTGGTTGAGAGTCCCTGGATAAGGTGAGGGTGGTGGGTTATTTAGGATTCTCAAAACGCTATGAATGCAGGCTTTTTTCCCCAACAATTCCGTCCGAATGGCAAGCAAATTTCCCGGTCATTTCGGACTCAAAACAGCGGATCTGCATCGGTGTCCCAGGGCCGCAAGCGCGATCGCCTTGCAGTGGAACCTCGCACCCAGTCCGCCCAAATGATGCGACAGCAAGCAACCGAGGCAGCCCGATCGCGAAATTACACCCGCGCCATCGAACTGCTCTGCCAAGCGATCGCCGTTGATGGCGGTACCGCTATCGATTATAATAACCGTGGATTAATGTATTTTTACAGCGGCAATATTGAAAGCGCGATCGCCGATTACAACTGCGCGATCGAACTGAATCCACAACTGGCTCAAGCTTACAATAATCGCGGCAACAGTCATGCCGCCCAAGGGTTATTAGTAGAAGCCATGCTCGATTACGAAATGGCGATCGACCTCAATCCGTTTAACGTGCGGGCATTAATTAATCAAGGAATTACCTTACGCGATTTAGAGATTTATCCCTTAGCCCTAGAGAATTTTGACATTGCCTTGGGAATGGCGCAACTGGAAGGGCATATTTACGCCGAACGCGGACGAACCTATCATGTAATGGGAGAATGGAACGCCGCGATCGCCGACTATCGACGGGCGCTACAACTGCTCGCAGAGGGCAAAGCCGATGAGTGCAAAGATGCGGCTTCCCGCTTGCGATCGCGAGTGGAAACCTGGCAGGAACAACTCCTCTCTCCTCGCCAAAGCGATTTCCATGCCTAAGCTCCATTCAACCTGGACTCAGCTTTTCTCGAACCGCATTTTCCGCGTCAATCGTCACCACCATTGCGGTTCATCTGACCCCCTGTTCGGCTTCAGAACAGGGAATGAGTATTCAAAATAGAAAAATATTATAGCATAACTGGCGCAAAAGGCCAGCTAAATGCTAAGAATCCGTTTGGGGATCGATCCGCGAGATAGTTAACGCGGGCGATCGCGGTCCGAACTGCGAGGCTCAGTTTCCTCCTTGGGGGGAGTAATCACGATCGAAATTTTATTCGGATCGACCCGATAGCTGTAGCGATCCATCATCTGGAAAGTTTGTTCGGGAGCCAACAGAAGCTCGAGTTCTTCTTGCAGGCGGGAGACCCGCGCTTCAGTATGTTCGACTTCTGCCCGAATTTCTTGCAGTTTTTGTTGCTGCAAAGTTTGATAAGGTAATAATTTAGCTAAAGCCGAAACAGCCACCACAGAAATAACCAGATTAACCGCTAATTTAGCAGTGGTTTCCACCGCGAGACCCCGATGCGGGTGATGGCGCTGTTGTTGCTGAGGCGATCGCTTCCGAATTCGCCTTCTGTGTGGTTCTACTGGTGTTAGATGGGGGGTAGGTTGTTGAAGTGCATTCATTGAAATCTCCGGTAGGCAAGGACACCCCGTCGAGATGCGATCGGGGAGGAAAAACGACATTTCGGCAAGCTCGATCGCCGCGAGTGCGGCTCAACTCGCCGTCCCCGGGAAGGGGCTGGGTTTGTAACTGGCGTTAGCCTAAAAACCCACAAAAAACCGATCTGCGATTTCTAGAGCGATTTCGCGGGTTAATTTTGCGCTTGCCAATATTATCGATCGGTGCTTTCCAGGTAGCAGTGCCTTACCCCGGGAGAGACGCCGAGAAGCGTCTCGACATGTGAATGACCCATAGAACCTGGGAGGGGCAATCCATCCCAGATAACGGCACTTCAGCCTTTGCGGATAGCCGAGGTGGGTGAAGGACCTGCGATCGGGGGGATAGCCCCCCTTGGAAAAGCCCGCAAGGTGCTGAGAAAAAACCTCCAAGCTGGTTGCTTTGTCTCGATTTGCGGCAAGGTTGCGCTTGGGGGAACCGAGAATGGCTCCACGCTTGCCAAGAGCAACCCGCCAGAGAGTCTTCTACAACTTTACTTGTACAGCTCAGTTGCGAGACGGAAAGCTAAGATTCCCGGAAGCAGTGCGATAACCAAGGCAACCAGCACTTGCGTTTCAGAGATTCCCATAATTTAAACCTCCTGATAATTGAGTATTCATTTACTACTGTCGGTTATATTGTGCCTTTATGGAACAACTTGTTACAAGATGCAACAAAAACCGGTGATTGTCACCCCTACTGGGGGATATTTCCGGAAGCGGAAATGGTTTTGCTTCTTTTTTAGCGCACCACAGCCAGAATTAGGAAGGTTCATCCCGCAATGGGGCGCATCCGCATAAAAATTCGCTCGCGATCGCCCACACCGGAAGAAAGCGCGAGGCGAGGGGGCGGAAAACCACAGGGTGGAGCGGCGATCGCGAGCATGTGGTGCTAGATCGGCGGAAAACCGCGCCGCGCGACCCACCACAGGGACGGGATCGCGCACTACAGAAAAGTCCGATAGAACGGTAAGCTGAGTTAAGAGCGGCAAACATCTGGAAACCCGATCGCCGGATTTCCGGGTAGTCCATCCTTGAGAGCTATCAAAAATAAAAATTTCATTAATGCTAGATCGATTTTTAGACTTTTATCCCAATATCGGCTTAGAAGCCGGTTTCCTTCTGCTAGTGTTAGTCGCCTTAGAGTCGGTACTCTCAGCAGACAACGCGATCGCCTTGGCTTCGATCGCCCAAGGGTTGAGCGATCGCAAAGTTCAGCGTCAAGCGCTCAACATTGGATTAATCGCAGCCTTCGTCCTGCGGATGACCTTAATCTTAACCGCCACCTGGGTGATCCAGTTTTGGCAGTTCGAGCTTGTGGGAGCGCTTTACCTGCTCTGGCTGGTCTTCAAATACTTCACCTCAGACCAAGGAGACGACGGAGAACATCACGGTCCGCGCTTTAACTCCTTGTGGCAAGCCATTCCGATGATTGCCATGACCGATCTGGCTTTTTCCTTAGATAGCGTCACCACCGCGATCGCCGTTTCCGAGGAAACCTGGCTCGTGCTGACTGGAGCCACCATTGGCATTATCACCCTGCGGTTTATGGCTGGATTATTCATCCGCTGGCTGGATGAATACGTGCATTTAGAAGATGCCGGCTACCTCACCGTTGGATTCGTGGGACTTCGCCTCCTGCTGCGGGTCATCGATCCAGAAATCGTCCCCCCGGAATGGTTGCTGATTTCCATCGTCGCCGTCCTCTTCATCTGGGGGTTTTCCGAACACAATCCCCAAAGAGAAAGCAACCCCACCGGCGAGATACCAGACGCCTCGGACTCAGAAGCTTAAGCAGCGATCGCCATTCCCCGCATATAGAAGGAGAGGGGCTTTTTCCCCGCCCCCCTCCATGCTGACGCCGACCCGGAAAAAACCGGCGCGGTAAACTACTCGTAAAGCCAGGAAGAGACAGAAGATTCCCAGGTGGTCAGTTCCTCTTGGCTAAACCACAGGTTAATTTCCCGTTCGGCGGTTTCGATCGCGTCAGAACCGTGAATCAAATTGCGACCCACATCCACGCCAAAATCGCCGCGAATCGTGCCCGGTTCCGACGTCAGCGGATTGGTGGCACCGATCAGTTTTCGGGCAGAAGCGACCACTCCTTTACCTTCCCAAACCATCGCCACCACCGGACCGGAGGTAATAAAATTCACCAGACTCTCAAAAAAAGGTCTCTCGCGGTGAACGTCATAGTGTTTTTCCGCTTGTTCGCGGCTCACTTGGGTCAGCTTCATCCCTACCAGGAGAAAGCCTTTCGCCTCAAAACGACGGATAATCTCCCCCACCAGTCCGCGTTGCACGCCATCGGGCTTGATTGCGATAAATGTCCGTTCCAAACCTATCTCCTAGAACATTGTCGAAAATCCATCCTTAACTTTACCTTGAGACGCGATGCGGATGCACATCAGTTCGGGAGGGGAGTGCAGTGCAACAAAATAAGCAGGAATTATCGATCGCCTGTAGCGGATGAAAATCCCTTGCGGACAACCCAACCCTTTCACCGTACAACAGACCAACTCCCCGGAAGCTACAGCGTAAAGGGGATAACAGCGATTCCCGGAACGAATACGCTAAACTCTCTACTCGATAAGTAAAAATTAGGAGGGAAAATCGGAGGATGGGTTTGGATTCAACCACTGAGGATATAGACATTAAACGATTTACCATCGAGGCCCAAGAAGGCGACACCCCATCGGCTCAGGAAAATGGTTCCCTCGGCGATCGCCAATCCTGGACCATCGAACAGAGCGAAGAACTGTATCGCATCAATGGCTGGGGGGAGCCTTATTTCTCAATTAACGCCGCCGGACATGTCACCGTTTCGCCCAAAGGCGATCGCGGCGGTTCTCTGGATTTGTTCGAATTGGTGCAAGCCCTGCGAAAGCGCAATCTCGGTTTGCCATTGCTGATCCGCTTTTCCGATATTTTACAAGACCGCATCGAACGGTTGAACGCTTGCTTTTCCAAAGCGATCGCCCGCTACAAATATCCCGGCGTCTATCGCGGCGTGTTCCCGGTGAAGTGCAACCAGCAAAAACACCTGATCGCAGATTTAGTCCGCTTCGGACAACCCCATAAATTTGGCTTGGAAGCGGGTTCTAAACCAGAGTTGCTAATTGCCTTAGCCAGCTTAACCACCCCGGGAGCGTTACTCATCTGCAATGGTTACAAAGACCAGGAATATATCGAAACTGCGATGCTGGCGCAGCGGGTGGGTCAAAGACCGATTATCGTCCTCGAACAGTTGGAAGAAGTGGATATCGCGATCGCGGCATCGCGCAATTTGGGCATTCAACCGCTGTTGGGGGTGCGAGCAAAGCTCACCAGCAAGGGAATCGGTCGCTGGGGCGGATCTAGCGGCGATCGGGCGAAGTTCGGTCTGACGGTACCGGAAATCGTCCAAGCGGTCGATCGCCTGCAAGAAGCTGACTTGCTCTCGTCCCTGCAATTATTGCACTTCCATATCGGCTCTCAAATTTCTGCGATTAGCGCGATTAAAGATGCCATCCGCGAAGCAAGCCAGATTTACGTGGAGTTGGCAAAGTTGGGCGCGAATATGCAGTATTTAGATGTAGGCGGCGGTTTGGCGGTGGACTACGATGGCTCGAAAACTAATTTCCACGCCTCTAAAAACTACAACATGCAAAACTATGCCAATGACATTGTGGCTGAGGTGAAGGAAGCTTGCGAAGAAGCTCAGGTGCATGCGCCGACGTTAATCAGCGAAAGCGGACGAGCGATCGCCTCTCATCAGTCGGTGTTAATCTTTGACGTACTCGGTACCAGCGACGTCACCACCGCTCTCCCACCGCCCGCCGCGAACAAAGAGCATCTGATTTTGCGAAATCTCTACGAGACTTACCACTCGATTCGGGTGGATAATTACCAGGAGGCATACCACGACGCAATCCAGTTTAAGGATGAAGCGATTAGTTTGTTCAATTTCGGCTATTTGAGCTTGCGCGATCGCTCCCGCGCGGAACAGCTTTACTGGGCCTGTTGTGGCAAAATTCAACAAATCGTTCGTCAGCAGGAGTACGTTCCGGACGATTTGGAAGAGCTGCACAAAATTATGGCGTCGATTTATTACATCAATCTGTCGGTCTTCCAATCTGCACCGGATAGCTGGGCGATCGACCAACTGTTCCCGATTATGCCGATTCACCGCCTGGATGAAGAACCGACCCAACGGGCAACTCTGGCTGACCTCACCTGCGACAGTGATGGCAAAATTCACCAGTTTATCGACTTGCTCGATGTGAAGGATCTGCTGGAATTACACCCGCTGAAACCGACGGAACCCTACTATCTGGGCATGTTCCTCGGCGGTGCTTATCAGGAAATTATGGGCAATCTGCATAATTTGTTTGGCGATACCAATGCGGTCCATATCAAGATGTCGCCAAAGGGCTATCAAATCGAGCATGTGGTGAAAGGCGATACGATGACTGAGGTGCTCGGCTACGTTCAGTATGATGCGGAAGATTTAGTCGAAAGCATTCGCAAGCAAACGGAAGGCGCTTTGCAAGATGGACGGATTACCCTTGAGGAGTCTCAGCGCCTGTTGCAAAATTACGAGCAGAGTCTCAGCGGTTACACTTATTTAAGTCGTTGATTGGCGATTCACTCGAGCTTCGGTTCGGTAGGGGGTTAGAAACTGGGTTTCTAACCTCTGATGCATTGACCGCTTCTTAATGGCGCGCTTAATTGCGATCGCAAAGGGTGTTTTATGACTCTCAAGGCAGTTTTATTCGATTTCAATGGCACGATTGTCAATGATGAGCCAATTCACGAGAAGTTGATTGGCGAGTTGCTGATTTCGGAAAATTTGCGCCCGAAATTGGGGGAGTTCCGCGCGGTTTGTCTGGGAAGAAGCGATCGCGCCTGTATCTCGGAATTGTTCGCCAATCGGGGTCGAATCCTGGGCGAGTCGGATCTGGCCACCCTGATCGCCCGCAAGGCGCAAGCGTATCGGCAAGAATTGGCGACGTTGGACAAGTTGCCTCTGTTTGTGGGTCTGGAGGATTTAATTTTTAAACTGCGCGGTGCTCAGCTCAAATTGGCGGTGGTCACCGGTGCCCTCGCGGATGAGGTGGAACTGGTGTTACATCGCGCCAATCTGGCGGAGAATTTTTCGGTGATTGTCTCCGGGGATGATGCGATCGCCAGCAAACCCGCACCGGATGGCTATCAATTGGCGGTGGAACGCCTCAATCAGCTTTATCCGGACCTCCACCTTCATCCTTCTGAATGTTTGGCGATCGAAGATACCCCCGCCGGTATTCAAGCGGCCCACTCTGCCGGCATTCAAGTGGTGGGTATTGCAAATACTTATCCCTTTCACATGCTCCAGCGTCAGGCGGACTGGACGGTGGATTACTTGCGAGATATAGAACTCGAACGCTTGCGCCAGTTTTACGCCAACCGGGAATCATCGCCTGAACCCTTGTAAAAGCGTATATGCAGCCGTTGGGGAATAAATCGGCAAACTGATAAGTTTTTCAAATGTCTTTAAGGTGTTCCAAATTCGGCACCGTTTGTGTTAAGATGATTTGTGTACGCGGGGAATTAGCTCAGTTGGTAGAGCGCTGCGATCGCACCGCAGAGGCCAGCGGTTCGAATCCGCTATTCTCCACTGTAGCTACCTTTGGGTAGTCATCACAACAGGGGGAAATTCCCCCCCCCATCAGAGGCGCGATTCGTCGCGTCTCTTCTTTATTTCTGGCATCCTATTCTCCGCCCCTCGCCGATGATTCTGCTTCCGTTGGGCGACAGCAACGGTCTCGCTTCTGCTGTCCTCCCCTCATCCCCCTTCATCCGCTCGATTAAAATTTCTTAATCTGTATTTCTCGATACAACCACCCCCGCAAGGTTTGTCATAATTGCGTTTCAAGCCCTGGAAGAGAAATAAAACTTAAACTTCTAACCCCTTAAATGTAAGGATTTGGTAATAAATGTTGCATCTTATGTGGTATTTCCCCAACTGCTCCAAAATGGGGTATGGTGTAAACATAAAGGAAATATTAAGCACGCCGAAAGATCGGTTCCATCCGTCTCCCAGGTTGTAGCCAAACCAAAAACTGCTTCAGCCAATACTCTATGGGAGTTGGGTTTTTGCTAGCAGGAGGTTGTATGAGTCCGTTAATGCTGCGTCAGCTTTGGTCTTTGATAGAAAAGACTCAGGTTAACATTTTGTTATCCTTAGACGATACCAGCTTGGTGCAATGGTTGCTCAAGCAGTTCAAAAAAGAACAAGCCATCGATCCCGATGAAGCCAACATGCTAAATACATATCTGCGATCGAAACTTTCCCTGATTCGCGATATCGCCCAAGAGCGAGTCGCCACGGAGATCGGGTGAAGGTCTGGATTTTGGCAAACAATCAGCCAGTTAATGCCGATTCGCAATAGCTGTCAGCAACAAATCCACTTCGCCCTTTGTCCTATCTCCCCCCGGGAGATATTCCTACTCGGTTGCGAAGTCTTAACTTGCAACCAACGCCCGCTCCGATAACTCTTTGTCGTGCGGTTTTCTGCTGCGTTGCGATTCGCCCACTCGCAGCACCCTGGTTCCATAACCCGCGAGTTTCCTCTCTCTTGTCCGATCGCAACCCCTTTCTCGGGCAAATTATAGCTCGAGTGCGATCGCGTTGGGTTTGCGGATGCCAAAACCACGGCCAACAAATACCCAGAACATCGTTAGCGAGTTAAATTGGGGTTGTGTTCGCGATCGCGCGCCCACATCGTTCCACCACCTTTTTAACTATGCGAGGAGGAAATTCCAATGGGTTTGGGTATCCTGATTGATGGGAAATGGATTCCGAGACGGGAACAAGAAGACGATCGCGGTCGCTTCGTTCGCCCTTCCACCACATTTCGCGATCGGATTACCGCCGATGGTTCTAGTGGCTATCCCGCCACCGCTGGACGTTACCATCTTTACGTTTCTTTCGCTTGCCCTTGGGCGCATCGCACCCTCATCATGCGAAAACTCAAAGGGTTAGAAGAGGCGATCGCACTGTCGGTCGTCTCTCCAATTATCGACCAAAATAGCTGGGAATTTTCTGACTATCCCGGCACAATTCCCGATTCGCAGAATGGCTGCGATTATTTATGGCAACTGTATCTCAAAGCGCAATCGGATTACAGCGGACGAGTCACGGTTCCGGTTTTATGGGATAAACAAACCAAGCAAATTGTCAATAACGAGTCCCGGGAAATTATTCGGATGTTCGATACCGAATTTGCCGGAATTGCAAAAAATAATGTCAGTTTCTATCCCGAAGACTTGCAATCCTCTGTAGAAGAAACGATTGACGCGATTTATCAGCCGATTAATAATGGCGTTTATCGCGCGGGATTCGCCACCACTCAATCGGCATATGAAGAAGGGGTAAACGACTTGTTTGATGCCCTCGATCGCTGGGAAGCGATTCTCGGAAAACAGCGCTATCTGTGCGGCGATCGCCTCACGGAAGCGGATATTTGCATGTTCACCACCTTATTCCGTTTCGATGCAGTGTATTACGTTCACTTCAAATGCAACCTGCGCCGCCTGGTAGACTATCCGAATCTGTGGAATTACCTCAAAGACCTTTATCAGCAGCCGGCATTTAAAGAAACTTGCCGCATGGATCATATTAAAGACCATTACTATCAAAGTCATCCGAAAGTTAACCCCACGAAAATTGTCCCCCTCGGACCGATAATTAATTTCGACGAACCGCACGATCGCGATAAATTCAGGTAAATTTAAAGGCAGCAATTGGGGGACGCGCCCTGTTGCTGCCACCTCTGAATTTTATACTCAATGAAGACAAATTGCCGATTTTATATTTAAAATAATATAAGGTTAGGTTTAAGGGAGGGGAATTTTATACTTTCCCTGCAAAATCTACTCTTCCTCTTTTTTCCCCGAAGCGGAATGGCAATTTACGCCTCCGAAATCCGGTGGATAGCAGGGGCAAAAATTGCAACTATATGGCAGAATCATCGTGGCCACTGCTGTGGCAAAACCGGGAAAAAAAAGGTACAATAGAAAATAAGCCAAGTGACTAGACATTGCTTCGCGCAACGTGGCGTTGGATAACAACAACAGGGGGAAACGATGCTCGGTCTCAAAGCAACGGTGAGTGGCGGGAGAAACCACGGGGGTGTTTGAATAGCCGCCGCGATCGCCGATAATTCTGTTTCTCCGACGCGAAAGCGTTGTCGGTGAAAAACTTTAAGAAAATTATAAATTTTTTCTTCAACCAGACTTTGCATGAGGAACAACAACGATGGATGTCCTCGAAAGTGTTAAAATGGCGGGAACCACCCTGGTGGCGAACAAGCTTCGCAGTAGCCTTACGATGCTGGGGATTATTATTGGCAATGCCTCGGTGATTTTGATGGTGGGGGTGGGACAAGGTGCCCAAAAATTGGCATCGGAACAGTTTGAGTCTCTCGGACCGAATACCCTGTTTGTGGTTCCCGGGTCTCGAGAAACCCAAAACACCACATTCGACATTCCCAAAACCCTGGTGTTTGCAGATGCAGAGGCGATCGCCACTCAAGTGCCTTCCGTGAGTGCAGTTGCACCTCAGCGTCAAAACCGCCAAGCGGTGACTTATGGCAACAAAAACATTCAAACTTTGGTGGTGGGAACCACGCCAGACTTTGCGGAAGTGCGCCGCTTTAGCGTGGATAAAGGACGCTTTCTCACTAACCTCGACGTGGAACGCAACAACCAAGTGGTTATCCTCGGATCGGAAGTAGCGGAACGCCTGTTTGGCAATAAAACCGCGATCGGCGAGCAAATTCGCGTCAAAGGGATGAGCTTTCAAGTGGTGGGGGTGATGGAACCGAAAGGGTCGTTTCTGGGAACCAATCAAGATGACCAAGTGTTCGTCCCCATTACCACAATGGTCAACCGCGTCACCGGGCGCACTTCGCCTTATGGCTTAGACTTGACATTTATCTCGATTTCTGCTAAAGACGAGCAAAGCATTGCCGCCGCTAAGTTTCAGATTACCAACCTATTGCGCCTGCGGCACCAAATTACCGGAGAAGATGATTTTACCGTAGATACGCAGCAGGATATTTTGCAGATTGTGGGTGCGATTACGGGGGCGCTGACATTCATGTTAGCGGCGATCGCGGGAATTTCCTTATTTGTAGGCGGAATTGGAATTATGAATATCATGCTGGTATCGGTGACCGAACGCACCCAAGAAATTGGATTGCGAAAAGCGATCGGTGCCGCCCCCCAAGACATTTTAATTCAGTTTACCATCGAAGCGGTAATTTTATCCGTAGCGGGAGGATTAATCGGCACCATAATTGGGGTAAGCGGAATTGCCACCATCGGTGCCTTAACCCCATTAAAAGCAGGAATTTCGCCCATAGCAATTGCCGTAGCGACTGGCGTTTCCGGTGCGATCGGATTAGTGTTTGGCGTGGTTCCTGCCAAACGCGCCGCCCAACTCGATCCGATTGTGGCCCTGAGAAGTGCTTAACTTGCGGGTCTTTCCGTCCCCACAAGTTGCCGTTTTAGAATGCATTAAACCCCGAGATAGCTAATTTTTTCTATAGCCGCTGCCCAATCTATATCCATTCATTGAAAAGGGGTAAAATGCCTTTCTTTCCCGCGTTACCTGGAAAAGTGGGAACGCGGCAACCCTAAAATTAACGCAATCCATCAGAGCCAATTTGCACCGCCGAGTTAATTTCCGAAAATCATTGATTTTACTTCCTTCCCCATACTGGAAAAAAGGCAGCCGGAAACAGCAGGGAAAAGGTTGCGGTTCATGTGAAACAGATAGATTCAGGGAGCGTCTTTGAGCTAGAAATCCCCGAGGCATCGTCCGATGCCAAAAGGACTCTCTCAGCTTCATCTTGCAGGAAAACCATCAATTTGCCCTACAATAAATCCACGAATAAAGAAAAAACTGAGGAACTTGTGAAGAGCTTGAGAGGTATCCTCGATTGGGATCGATGCTTATCCGAAATAGGAAATCCAAACATGAGAGTATCTTGGCGCTGGTTATTGTCATCTAGCTTACTGGGTTTGAGCGTAGCCCTGTGGGTGTCCCCCCCGGTGCGATTTGCGAGTTCGCAAATCCTGCCGCGAGAACCGGCGGGCGAGACATCCGAACCCACCGAAACCTTTATTTTAGACAAAACCCTACTGGGACACGAAAGCTGGGTAGGGTCGTTGGCATTTAGTCCCGATGGAGAGATTCTCGCTTCTGGGAGTCGCGACACAACGATTAACCTGTGGAACTGGAAAACCGGGGAAGCGATCGCCACCTTGACGGGACATTCCGACGATATCAATTCCCTGAGTTTCAGTCCCGATGGCTTGATTTTAGCTAGTGCCAGTAACGATCGCACCGTCAAGCTGTGGGATGTGACCGACGGGCAACTGACCGGAACGCGCTGGGGACATACCTTTGCCGTGCGATCGGTTACCTTTACCCCAGATGGGCAAATTTTAGCCTCTGGCAGTGCCGACAAAACGATTAAACTGTGGGATGTGAACACCATAGAAGAAGAGCGCACCCTGAAGTGGCATTCTAGCTTCGTGTGGGCGATCGCCATGAGTCCCGATGGCCAAACCCTTGCCAGTGGCGGTTATGACAACACGATTCGCTTGTGGCGTCTTCCCCGGGGACGACGCAAAGAGAAGATAGAGGGCCATGCCGGGCCAGTCACCTCCCTTGCTTTTAGTCCCGATGGCAAAATCCTCGCCTCTGCCAGTGCCGATCGCACCATTAAACTCTGGGATGTGGAAACTCAAGAACTTCTCAGCACCCTCACCGGACATCGGGACTGGGTATTATCCGTTGCCTTCAGTCCCGATGGCAAAACCCTCGCCAGCGGTAGCGCCGACAAAACCCTGCGCTTGTGGAATGTGGAAAATGGTTCCTTGCAAACCGTTTTCACCGAACACGATGGCAAAGTGAGGGCAGTTGCCTTCAGTCCCGATGGCAACACCCTCGCCAGTGGGAGTGGGGATAACACCATCAAACTTTGGCGCGCTTATCCTTAATGTTGCAGTTTAACCGAGAAAACATAACAATAGAAGTCGGGAGAACCACATCCCTCCGAATGCCATCAAAAACCACCGCTCAAACAGCCTAATTTTCCCATCGCGTCTGGAAAGCTGTTTGTCTGTTCGGCAAGCGATCGCGGATGTGATGCGGCAGTTCTTCCGAACCGGCGTTCTCAGCTTGCGCTGAGAACGAATTCACCCTCAAGCATTTACCAACAGCGCAATGGATTTTATTGAAAGTATCAAAATGGCCACCAAAACATTGGTGGCGAATAAACTGCGAAGTAGTCTAACGATGTTCGGCATTATCATTGGGAATGCGGCGGTGATTGCCACTATTGGCGTGGGAGAGGGGGCGCAGAATTTTATTAGCGGACAAATCGAGTCCCTGGGAACGAACGTGCTATTTATTGCCCCCGGAAGTCAAGAGACGCGCGGAGTCCCGGGAGGAATACCACAAACCTTGGTGCTAGCGGATGCCAAAGCGATCGCCACGCAAGTTCCTGACGTAGAAGGTGTCTCTGCCGAACTCAATGGTAGCGAATTGGTTCGCTATGGCAACAAAAACTTTTCGGCGTTAATTTTCGGCACCACTCCCGATTTTTTGTTCGTGCGGAATTTTGAAGTAGCAAAAGGCCGATTTTTGACCGAATTAGATATCCAACGCAGCAACCAAGTGGTTGCTCTGGGTGCGGATTTGGCAGAGGCGCTGTTTGGCGATGCCAATCCGATTGGCGAAAAAGTGCGGATTAAAAATGTCAGTTTAGAGGTGATTGGGGTAATGAAACCGAAAGGTTCATCGTTCGGGACGAACTACGATGAAACCGCGTTGGTTCCGATTACCACAATGGCCAATCAAATTGCCGGACGTCGTTCCCCTTATGGTCTGCCAGTGTCGTTTATTTTTGTGGCGGTGGACAGGGAAGATAAAATGGCGATCGCGCAATTTCAGATTGAAAATTTGCTCCGCTTGCGGCATAAAATTACGGATGAAGATGATTTTTACGTCCGCAGTCAGAAAGATTTGATGAGTACCTTGGGGGCGATTACTGGGGCGCTGACGGTGTTGCTGGCGGCGGTGGCGAGTATTTCTTTAGTGGTTGGCGGGATTGGGATTATGAATATTATGTTGGTATCGGTGACCGAACGAACCCAAGAAATTGGGTTGCGAAAGGCGATCGGGGCCTCCCAGCAGGATATTTTAATTCAGTTTATTATTGAGGCAGTGATTCTGTCAGTCGCAGGCGGCGCGATCGGAACCGGTATCGGCGTGGGGACGATTTTGGCGATCGCTCAATTCACGCCGTTTGAAGCGGGGGTTTCTGGTGTGGCGATCGCCCTCGCAACTGGAGTCTCTGGCGGTATCGGTTTGTTTTTCGGTGTAGTTCCCGCCAAACGCGCCGCCCAACTCGATCCGATTGTGGCATTACGCAGCGAATAAACGATTCAAAATCCATCGGGTAAACTCGGATCTATTCCCGGGATTTTGCTACTTTGATTGTTGGATAATTGTTCATTATAGCACGGAAACCCTAACGATTTCAACCATGAATACAGAAACTTATCTCAACTCGGTCAATGATGATGCGGAGAACCAACCGATTATCGTTCAGTTTGAAGAAATCTATAAAATTTATGGGTCTGGAAATACGGAAGTTCGGGCATTGAATGGCGTCACGTTTGAGATTCGCGAAGGGGAATATTGCTCGATTATGGGGGCGTCAGGTTCGGGGAAATCCACGGCGATGAATATCATCGGTTGTTTGGATCGACCTTCCAGTGGGTTATATTATTTGGATGGGGTGGATGTCACGGAAATGGGAGAAGCGGAGTTAGCGGCAATTCGCAATCGGAAATTGGGATTTGTGTTTCAACAATATCATTTGCTGCCGCAACTAACCGCATTGGAAAATGTGATGTTGCCGATGGTTTATGCGGGGATTAATTCTGGAGAACGTCGCGATCGCGCGGAGGAAGCGCTGACTCGCGTGGGGTTGAGCGATCGGGTGAATAATAAACCCACTCAGATGTCTGGGGGACAACAGCAACGGGTGGCGATCGCCCGCGCCATTGTCAATCGTCCCGTGTTACTCCTCGCCGACGAACCCACCGGCGCATTGGACACCAAAACCACCCAAGAAGTCATCGATATTTTTTCAGAACTAAATGAAAGTGGCATGACAATTGTGATGGTCACTCACGAACCGGAAGTCGCCCGTTGCACCAAACGCATTGTCATGTTTCGCGATGGAAAAGTTCTGAACTCCCATTTGACTCCAGCAGATTTACATGAGGGAGTATTTTAATCCATAACGGGGTAATTTTCGATTCAACTTTCGGGGGGGGGAAATCAACTCAATATCATCGAGGGGTTGCAAGGGTGATTCGGCAATCTTTGCGCCAGAGTTGGCGGGGAAATTTTAAGAAAGTGCGACAATTTAATTCACTTAATATAAAATCGACCTAAAAGTATTATATTCTAAATGAGAAAATTCCCTCTCCGAGCGGGAGAAGAGAGAAGGGTGCTGAGGGAAATTATTACCATAGGTTGTCCGGTTTGTCAAGAGCGGCGATCGCGATCGCCGCAGTTTTTTCTTCCCTCAGGCAATGGAGGCCCGTGGTGCTATGGGCAACGGTAAGGTAAAATAGCTTTACCGAGAGAATTATGCTTCCCCAGTCAGAACCACAATCAGGCCAGGACGTTACTTACCGCCATTCTAAAGGGCAAATGGGACGCGCTCAAATCGACGCCAGAAAAGGGTCAGGTAGTGGGAATCCGGGACAATCGGTTGGAAAGGTTGAGCCAATTTAAGAAGGTTGAGCCGATTTAAATTGACAAAAAAATACTCTTTTTCTCTTCTATCTATTCGCGCACAAACTTTGCAAATGAGAGGGTATTTTTAAAAGAAATTCTTTATTCACACCTTTCTCTCGTCATCCCTTGCGGGAAATAGCCATCCAAACTCGGTCAAAACCCTATCCGATCCGGGTCTTCCTGCGGGCTGAGTTGTGAATGTAAAACTTAACCGTTAACCGCGCTTTCTTGAGGCTGAAACCGTTGCTTGGGTTTCCCGGTGCGGTGGTTAGCAGGAGAGGGGATTCTGGCGAGGGTATCGAGCGACAGATGGAGGTGTTCCACAAAATTTGTGACGGGGGTCACGGCTGGAATGCTGGAATTATCACGGTTTGAGCCTACTGCGATCGTCGATCTATTAGCGGAGATGATTCATAGTGATCGTGAGGGAGTTCACTGAATAAAATGCAATTGTTAAAGAACCAGAGGAGACAACCATTTTCGGGGTTCTCGAGACAACACAATCTAAGGCGAATGGAGAATGCTTTGACTGGCGCGAGTTCCAATTCATCCGCACCGGAACCTCCGTTAATCTTAGTCGTGGATGACGATCGCTTTATGCGCGATCTACTGCGACAAGCGATGGAAAAAGAAGGCTACCGGGTAGCAGAGGCGGAAAACGGTCAGCAGGGATTAGACGCCTACATTCGCTTAAATCCCGATATCGTGCTGCTCGATGCCATCATGCCCGTGATGGATGGATTTACCTGCTGTACCCAGTTGCAAAGGTTGTCCGGGGATGGTTTCTCCGGAGACAACCGTTTCACCTCAAACACCCCGGTGTTGATGATTACCAGTTTGGAAGACAATCAATCGGTGAATCGAGCCTTTGAGGTGGGGGCAGTGGATTACGTAACCAAGCCCATCCACTGGGCAGTTCTGCGCCAGCGAGTCAAGCGTTTGCTGGAACAAGCCGAGCTTTATCGACAACTGCAAGCGGCAAATCAAGAATTGCATCGCCTTGCATTTCTCGATGGTTTGACCCGGGTGGCGAATCGCCGTTGCTTCGATCGAGCCTTTGAGCAAGAGTGGCGGCGACTGATGCGGGAAGCCACCTCTGCTACAGAGGTCACGGGGGAACCCCAGGGATTGCACCATCCTGCGTCTTTGTCGTTAATCTTGTGTGATGTAGATTTTTTCAAACTCTACAATGATTCTTGCGGCCATTTAGCCGGAGACCGATGCTTGCAGCAGGTAGCGGAGGCGATCCGGCGTGCAGTGGAGCGTCCGAGCGATCTCGTGGCGCGTTACGGTGGAGAAGAATTTGTGGTGCTGCTGCCCAATACGGATGCAGTGGGGGCCGTGCAAATTGCCCAAAAAATCCGCCAGGAGATTGGGAGTTTGCGCTTGGTACATCCGAGTTCTACAGTCAGCGGATTCGTGACGCTGAGTTTGGGAGTCACCACCACTGTTCCGAGTCGGGATAGTTCGCCAAAAGAGCTGCTTTCCATAGCAGATAAGGCGCTTTATCAGGCGAAAGAATCCGGGCGCGATCGCTTGATTTTAAAAATTTTTCTCCATCCGTATTAATTTCGGCTAGAGAACCGGGTGGGCAGCGCCCACCCCTCACCGAGGTTAGCGAACGGCGGCTAAACCGGCGATCGCGGTTTGCGCTACGGGTTCCACATCATCTTGGGCCAGTTCTTCTAAGGTTGCAAGCACCTCTGTCCCTCCGAGATACCCGAACGCTTGGGCGACTCGATGACGGATCTGCCAATCGGAATTTTGGGCATAGGGCAGCAGCAAGGGAATCGCCCGCCGATCGCCGAGTTCTCCCAAGGAACTGATTGCAGCGGTTTTCACCAATTCTTCCGAGGAGTCTAGCGCATCTTCTAGCAGGGGAAAGCAGCGGGGGTCGTTCATGGTGCCTAAAGCCGCCACAATGCTGAATTTGAGCAGCCATTCGGAGGTATTGCGATACACTTGCTCTAATTCTTCAAACGCTTCGGTGAGCTGTAGGGCACCGAGGGCGTCAGCGGCGGCAGCTTGGACGTCTATTTCGGAATCGTTGAATAGCCGATCGCGCAGGATTTGCAATGAAGCCTCGCGGTCTTGATGCCCTAAAGAGGCCATTTGGCTGACTGCGGCATAGCGCACCCTCGAACTGCTGTCTGCGATCGCGGGTTGGAGAATTTCAAAGGCTACTGCTTCATCGAGTTGGCGCAGTTGATTCACCCCGCGAATGCGATCGCCCATGTTGTCCGATTGCAGCAGTTCCCTCACCGACTCTGGAGTAATGCTCATTTTCTATATCTTTAATTTCTTATCGATTGATTCTGTCTCCCTCAATTCTGGTTCTCCAGGGGTTAACGCCCGTTTCGCCATCGTTAACCCACGAAGCGATCGCCCCGGATCTCTATTCGCCTTTTGCCATTGCGCGAATCACATCCCCACGGGTCAGCACCCCAGTCACTTTGCCGGTGTCATCCACTACGGGCAAGCGGTGAACTCCCTTATCGTGCATCAATTTTGCCGCATCTTGTAAGGACTTTTCGGGTTTAATGCTCTGCGGGCGATCGCTCATTACTTCTCCCACAGTTTGCCCCAAGGCTTTGTGCAATTCTCGCTGGTAGCGGGCGGGATTTTCTAAATAAATCACGCTATCGAGAACCATAATGTACGGTGGTGGCGTGACGCCACTTTCGCGCCACATCAAGTCTCCTTCGGAGAGGATTCCCACCAGTTTTCCGGCGCTATCTACCACGGGAAGACCGCTGATGCGCCGTTCGGCCAAAATTTTAATGGCTTCTTCTAAAGGTGTATCTGGATTTACCACGATTGGATCGTGGGTCATAACTTCAGCAACAGTTTTAGGCATCTTTACCGATTTTTTTCCTTCGGATTTATCGCGTTGGACGGTTTTGGTGGTTTCAGACCCTTGGATTGATTCGGGGCGATCGCGATTGCGATGGCTCGATGTGGGCGAGTTCGTCCAGCCGCGATCGCTAGGGGTTCCGGTTTTGCGATCCCGCAAGTTGCGAGTTTGGATCGAGTGGATCTGTGAAAATTTTCTCAGATTCGATCGCAAAAGTCGATGGGATCGCCCAAATTTCACCTGCCGATCGGGCCTGTGTGACCCGAGAACTCCTGCGGTTGCGGTTAGAATGATATTGTAAAGATTTATGTCAAATGGCCCTGCTTATGACACCGAGCGATCGCGATCGACAACCCTCCACTCCAGAGGAGCGATATATTTCCGTTTGTCAACATGACTCTTGTCAGCGCAACGGTTCAGCGGAAGTTCTGAAAGCCTTTCAAGAGGCCAAACTCCCTCCGGGTGTGTCGGTGACGGGCAGCGGATGCTTGGGACAGTGTAGCTGTGGTCCTACGGTGAAGGTGAATCCGGACAATATCTGGTATTACCGGATCAAACCCAGTGACGTGCGGGCGATTGTCAAACAACATTTAGAAAAGGGGGAGCCGATCGAGGATCTGCTCAACCCCAGAATTCACATGCGATTTTATTATTAATCCCAGAGGATTTTGCCGCAGTGAACCTTTAGCCGAATGCCGCATCCATCCAAGTTTGAATCAGGTGGTTGACGCGATCGGGGATTTCATCGTGGGGACAATGGCCTGCATTGAGAAAATATTCGGTTAACTGGGGATAGGATTGGCGAAATTTCTGGCTGCGGTCTTTCACGTTCATCCAGGGATCCCCTTCTCCCCACAGGGTTAACAAGGGGCAGGTCATCTGTGCGAGCAAGCGATCGACTTTTTCGCCCGGTGGCGTTTGGAAAATGGAGGCAAATACTTGAGCTGCACCGCGATCGCAGGAGGGGCGATAGATTTCCTCTACCAGGCGATCGGTGACGGCGGTTTTATCCAGATAGACTTTCAGCAAGGTTTTGCGAATCGTGGCGCGACGCCGGGTCCACTGGAATAAGAGTAAACTGACCCACGCTTGACGAAAGAGCGATCGCGTGGTAGTGCGAATCAGCTTTTGCATCGGCGGCGGTTCGGGAAGGGGTTCGACTTCGCTAAACGGACCGGCACTGTTGAGCAACACCACACCTGCAGCGGATTCGGGGCGTTGCGCCGCCACGCACAGGGCCGCATAGCCCCCCAAGGAATTTCCTACCAATACCGCCGGGGCACCGATTTTTTCTTGGATGAATTCATGTAGCTGATCCCGCCACAAATCGCCGCTGTATTGCCAGTTGGGTTTGGCGGAACGACCGAATCCCAGTAAGTCGATCGCCCACACCTGAAAGTGATTTTGCACTTCGGCGATATTTTTGCGCCAGTGATCCGTGGATGCACCGAACCCATGAATCAGCAACAACGGGGGGCGCTGGGGGTTTGCTGCACCAGCGCGGACATAGTAAATGGACTGGTCTCGCCACTGCCAGTATGCACCGGGGATCGGTGCGGTTTCGATCGCGGGGACTGTTTGCATGATTAAAAAATACTAAGTTTTGTATCGTTTTGTATCTTAATTTTAAGCTAACTGCCGCACAAAACCAAATCCAATCTGGCGCGATCGGCGATCCCCACCGCCACCTCCGGTGGGGATCGATGGGTAACTGGGATTTCCGGGTCGGGGATCGCGCCCCTGGAAAAATCCTCCACGGCGGCGCGGAATCGGGGTTTCATCTCCGTTGCGGGCGCACAGCGGGCAAGACTCCCCGCCCCATACGGGTAGCAATGGCCACGCCTCAGAATCGTCACCCCGAAAAATTACCCAGGTGTTGCACTCAAATATAAAAAGATTATTATTTTATTGAGTGGTGCGCTGCGTAGGGGCGCACTTTCCTGCGCGCTCCGGTCAAACACCAATCCCTGGATCGACCGCCCCCAGACCGCTAGGCGGCTGTTTGAGTGCAAGCCGCCTCCCCGAATTCCCTTACCGAATCCTGGCGGCGATCCCCTGACATTCACTCCCGGTTAACCCTCGCTTTTTTTGCCTCAGTTACCCGTTTCTCATCCCCCGACTCTGGCTTTTTTGGTTGAATTCGGTACAATAAAAGTGAAATGGTGCGATTCGTTCCTGCCAAAAGTCAAGGAAAATCTCCGAAACGTGGGCAGGGTAAGGTTCCAAAAGGGCCTTGAC